>JAQGIN010000488.1 GCA_028291125.1 Caulobacter sp. | reverse complement strand
CGCCGGTCGAGCCGCCGCCAAAGGCGATCGAGCCGACGTCCTGGCCGTCCAGCACCAGGGCCGAGCGCAGATTGGCCCGCGTCACCGGCGTGCGGCGCCGGGTCTCCACCGGCTGCACGGCGTTCATGTCCATCGACAGCCGCACATAGTTGGCCCGCGGCAAGAAGCCGAAGCCGATCAACCGCGACAGCGACGAGCTGACGGCCGCCTGGCGGGCGTTCCACGAGGCCCCCAGGGCCAGGTCGCGACCGCCAAGGTGATCGTCGTCGGTCGGCCGCGTCAGCCGCAGGTCAAGATTATAGGTCGGATTGGCCAGGTCGCCGGCCACGCGGGCGGTGAGCAGGGTCTTTTCGGCGTCGGTCGACAGGTCCAGCGGCAGGGCGGCCGAATAGCCGGTGAAGCGGCCGTCATAGGCCGACACCGACAGGGCCGGCTTCTGCACCAGCTCGGCGCGCGCCGGGGCGCAGACCAGCAGGGCCGCGGCCAGCAAGGCTTGAAAGACCGAAGGGGCGGCGCGCCGTGTCATGCCTTGGCCTTAGCAACAGCCCGTTAAACGAACAATACCAAGCCGCCGCGGTTGTTGCGCCGGCGAGGCTTTTGCCGTAATAGCGCGCGTTCTCATGGATGGCGGTCTTGCGCGAAGCCCCACGGGGTCGGGATATCCCGCTCGTCGCGCCGGATCCATCGTGCTCAGCGGACTTCCGCCGCTGGTCGCGCCGCCCTCCAAGCCGGAAGAAGGAAAACATGGCGTTCTACGAACACGTGGTCATCGCGCGGCAAGATATCTCGCCGCAACAGGCCGAAGCTCTGAATGAGCAAATCAAAGCCCTGATCGAAGAAGGCGGCGGTCACATCGCCAAGATCGAATATTGGGGCCTGCGCAACCTCACCTATCGCATCAACAAGAACCGCAAGGGTCACTATTCCCTTCTCGCCATCGACGCTCCGTCGGCGGCCGTGAAGGAAATGGAGCGCCAGCTGTCGATCAACGAAGACGTGCTGCGTTACATGACCATCCGCGTCGAGGAGCTCGACCTGGAACTGTCGCCGGTTCTGGCCCGTCGCGACCGCGACCGCAGCGATCGTCCGGAGCGCTCCGAGCGCCCGCGCGACGAATTCGCGCCGCAAGCGTAAGGGAGAAAGACATCATGACCGATACGACCGCTCCCGAAGCCCCGGCCGGCGCCGCCGCCGGCGCCCGCCGTCCGTTCTTCCGTCGCCGCAAGGTTTGCCCGTTCTCGGGCGCCGGCGCGCCGAAGATCGACTACAAGGACGTCAAGCTGCTGCAACGCTACGTGTCCGAGCGTGGCAAGATCGTGCCTTCGCGCATCACCGCGGTGTCGGCCAAGAAGCAACGCGAACTGGCCAAGGCCATCAAGCGCGCCCGCTTCCTGGCTCTGCTCCCCTACGTCGTGAAGTAAGGGAGACCCCACGATGAAAGTCATTCTGCTCGAACGCGTCGAAGGCGCCGGCGCCCTTGGCGACGTCGTCACCGTGAAGGACGGCTACGCCCGGAACTTCCTGCTGCCGCGCCACAAGGCCCTGCGCGCCAATTCGGCGAACCTCAAGAGCTTCGACGATCAGCGCGCTGAGATCGAGGCCCGCAACGTCAAGAACCGCGAAGCCGCCGGCAAGGCCGGTGAAGGTCTCGACGGCACGTCCTACATCATGATCCGTCAAGCCGGCGAAAGCGGCCAGCTGTACGGTTCGGTCAACGGCCGCGACGTCGCCGACGCCGTCAAGGCCGAAGGCGGCAAGGTCGACCGCTCGATGGTCGTCCTCGACAAGCCGATCAAGACCCTGGGCGTCCACGACATCAAGGTGAAGCTGCACGCCGAGGTCACCATCACGGTGCACCTCAACATCGCGCGCAGCCAGGACGAGGCCGAACGTCAGGCCCGCGGCGAAAACGTGATCAACGCTCAATTCGAGGAAGATCGCGCCGCCGAGGCCGAAGCCGCCCAAGACATGGCGGAAGGCGGCGCCGGCTCGCACGAAGGCGACCACTACGAATCCTGATCCCTTTCGGATCGGCGATCTCTGTTGAAAACGGCGCGGAGCGATCCGCGCCGTTTTTTTCTGATCTCGATCCTGGAATTGTTCTGCTTGCGGAGCTCCACCAGCGTCTCCATGTCTTAACCATGGGGAGGTCGGCTCCTCGGCGGGGCGCAGGCGAAAACGCCGTCCCCGGATTTTCTGAGGGGAAGATCACCATGCGTCTACGGTTCCTGCTGCTCGCCGCCGCGTCCGCCACGGCCCTATCGGCCCAGGCTCAAGCCCAAACCAGCACCTCGCCCGCCTCCGACGAAACCGCCGTCGAGCAGATCGTCATCACCGGCACCCGCGTCGCCCGCTCGCGCCTGGACACCATTTCGCCGGTCGACGTCATCGACAACAAGGTCCTGACCCGGCAATCGACGCCGGAGCTTGGCCAGGCCCTTGCCAATCTGGCCCCGTCCATCGACTTCCCGCGCCCGGCGATCACCGACGGCACCGACTCGGTGCGGCCCGCCACCCTGCGCGGCCTGTCGCCGGACCAGACCCTGGTGCTGATCAACGGCCGCCGCGGCCACGCCTCGGCCCTGGTCAATGTCAACGGCTCGATCGGCCGCGGCTCGTCGGCCTTCGACCTCAACACCATTCCGATCGTCGCCCTGGACCGGGTGGAGGTGCTGCGCGAGGGCGCGGCCGCCCAGTATGGGTCGGACGCCATCGCCGGGGTGATCAATCTGCGCCTGCGCCAGGCCAGCGAAGGCGGCGGGGTCAGCCTCAACTACGGCCTCTACGACACCAAGGTGAAGCCCGCGCGCGATCCCGACGGCCGCAAGGCCCATGACGGCGTCGCCTATACGCTGTCGGCCTGGCAAGGGTTCGCCCTGCCCAAGGACGGCTTCCTGACCGTCAGCGGCGAATACAGCTTCCGCAACCCCACCAACCGCGGCGACATCGATCCCCGTCCGGCCGCCACCGGCCATGTCACCTCGCGCTACGGCGACCCGCAGGTGGAGAGCAAGACCATCTACGCCAATGCCGGCCTGCCGCTGAACGAGGTCTGGAGTCTGTACGGCTGGGCCGGCTATCAGAACCGCAAGACCGACAGCGCCGCCAATCCGCGCCTGGCCGACAACGCCGCCAACATCCGCTCGGTCTATCCCACCGGCTTCCTGCCGAAGATCACCACCAACATCGACGACTATAACTTCGCCTTCGGCACCCGCGGGTCGGTCGGCGGCTTCGACATCGACGCCGCCCTGACCTATGGCGACAACAAGGTGCACTACGGGGTGATCGATTCGATCAATGCCTCCTACGGCGCCGCCTCGCCGACCAGATTCGACGCCGGGACCATGGAGTACGGCCAGTTCGTCGCTTCGGTCGACGTCACCAAGCCGCTGGAGCTGTTCAGCTTCGCCAAGCCCTCGACCCTGGCGTTCGGCGGCGAATACCGCAACGAGACCTATCAGATCGGGGCCGGCGACACCTTCTCGTGGGGCAATGGCGGCAACGGCCTGGCGGCCGGGGCCCAGGGCTTCCCGGGCTTTAGGCCCAGCAACGAGGTCGACAAGCACCGCCATTCGGGCAGCCTCTATGTCGACCTCGACAACCAGATCACCGAGCAGCTGGATGTCGATATCGCCGCCCGCTACGAGAACTATTCGGACTTCGGCTCGACCACCACGGGCAAGATCGCCGCGCGCTACGACTTCACCGACAACTTCGCCCTGCGCGGCGCGGCGTCCACCGGCTTCCGCGCCCCGTCGCTGCAGCAGCAGTTCTTCACCGCCACCTCGACCAACTTCATCAACGGCGTTCCGGTGGAGGTGGGCACCTTCCCGGCCACCAGCGCCACCGCGCGGGTGTTGGGCGGGACCCAGCTGAAGGCCGAGAAGTCCGAGAACTATTCGGCCGGCCTGATCTATCACAAGGGGCCGTTCGAGCTGACGATCGACGCCTATCAGATCAAGATCAACAACCGCATCGTGCTGTCGGAGAACATCCAGGGCAGCCCGACCGGCGACGCCACCGCCCGCGCCATCTACGGCCTGCTGCAGCCGTTCGGCGTCTCGGCCGCGCGGTTCTTCATCAACGGCGTGGACACCACCACCAAGGGCGTCGACGTCATCGCCCACTATCGCCTCGACGCCGAGGCGGCGGGCCGCTTCGACTTCACCCTGGCCGGCAATATCAACAAGACCAACGTCACCCGGGTGCCGACCACCAACACCCTGTCGTCCCTGCCCGTGCCGCCGTCGCTGTTCGCCCGCGTCAACGTCCTGACCTATGAGGAAGGCACGCCCAAGAACAAGGCGGTGTTCACCACCGACTGGAACAAGGACGCCTGGGGCGGCACGCTGAAGGTGGCCTATTACGACTCGGTCCTGGCGCCCCAGACCAACGCCGCCCTCGACTACACCACCGGGTCCAAGGCCCTGACCGACCTGGAAGGCCGCTACACCTGGAACGGGGCGACCCTGGCGGTGGGGGTCAACAACCTGTTCGACGAATATCCCGACGCCACCCCGGCCGCGGTCAACACCAACGGCCCGATCGCCTTCTCCAGCTACTCGCCGTTCGGCTTCAACGGCCGGTTCCTCTACACCCGCCTAAGCTATAGCTGGTAGGCCGCGACGCCGACGCCACAAGAGCCGCGGAGGGCGACCTCCGCGGCTTCTTCTTGCTCGTTTCTCAGGCGCCGGCTAGACTGGAACATACAAGGAACATCCCCGTTCATCTTCAACTCTACGGCGTCTCCGCCCGCGCATCATCGAAGGCTTCGCGTTAACCTGTGGCCATGTCGCTCGTCCCCGCCCTCGACCTTCGCCCACCCCATAGCGACGTGACCATCGCCGTCGCGCCGCACAACCTGGAGGCCGAGCAGGCGCTGCTGGGGGTGCTGCTGTACGACAACGCCGCCTATGAGCGGCTGAGCGACGCGCTGAACGGCCGCCACTTCTTCGAG
>JAQGIN010000436.1 GCA_028291125.1 Caulobacter sp. | reverse complement strand
CGCCGCCCTCCGCCATAAACCGCGCCTTCCCGCCGCCGGCTCGCCGTGTGGCGCGGAAACATATGACGGACTGATGCGACGCCGCCGTTGAGATCGTGCCCCTGCTAACTGGGGCGCCGGCCCGGATCGAATAGACGAGTGAACCATGTCCAAGCGCCACAGCGCCAAGTACAAGATCGATCGCCGCATGGGCGAAAACCTCTGGGGCCGGCCGAAGTCGCCGGTCAACCAGCGGTCCTACGGCCCCGGCCAGCACGGCCAGCGCCGCAAGTCCAAGGTTTCGGACTTCGGCCTGCAGCTGCGCGCCAAGCAAAAGCTGAAGGGCTATTACGGCAACCTCACCGAGAAGCAGTTCTCGCGCACCTATGAGGAAGCCGCCCGCCGCAAGGGCAACACCGCCGAGAACCTGATCGGCCTGCTGGAATCGCGCCTGGACGCCGTCGTCTACCGCGCCAAGTTCGTGCCGACCCCGTTCGCCGCCCGCCAGTTCGTCAACCACGGCCACGTGCTAGTGAACGGCAAGCGCGTCAACATCGCCTCCTATCGCGTCAAGGCCGGCGACGTCGTCAGCGTCCGTGAGAAGTCGCGCAACATGGCCCTGGTCATCGAAGCCCTGGCCTCGCACGAGCGCGACTTCGCCGACTACATCACCGTCGACGTCAAGGGCATGGCCGCCACCTTCGTCCGCGCCCCGGAACTGGCCGAAGTGCCGTACCCGGTGAAGATGGAACCCAACCTCGTCATCGAATTCTACGCCTCCTAAACGGCGCGGAGCTCCAAGACAGCGAAAAGGCCCCGGAGCGATCCGGGGCCTTTTTTCTTGGATGGCGCGGACCTTGAAACCGCCGCCGAGGCCTCCCAGATCAGACCCGCGGGCCGGGCCCCTCTGGCGACTGTCGAAAAGACGGTCGTGATGTCGGACCGCATCGGGTTGTCCTCGATGTCGCCGGGTCCGGTCGTCCCCCTCCGTTCCGATCCCGACCATCGAGGGCGACCCGTTCATTCACGGATAGGGATCCTCCATGCCGCTTCTGATCTGCCCCAACTGCGACACCGCCACCCAGGCCGTGCGGCGCTCCGGCGTCGAGTTCGACCTCTGTCCGCAATGCCGCGGCATCTGGCTCGACCGCGGCGAGCTCGAAAAGCTGATGAGCGCCGCCCGCGACGAGGTGACCCCGGTCCCCGCCCAGCCGCGCCTGCCCGACTACGAGCGCCACGCCCGCCGCCGCGACCGTGACGATGACGACCGCTCCCGCAAGACGCGCTTCGACCTGTTCGACATCTTCGATTGAGCACGAGCCGGCGACATTGAGGCAATCGGCCGCAAGATTTCGGCGCGGTCTTAATCCCGCGCAAAGGGCGTGGCCGCTATTCCAGGGGGGAGCCTGGAGGAGAAAAGCCGTGACCCTGCCGCAAGACACCGAAGGCCACGCCAGCCTCTCCGCCGTGCTGGCGGCCCTGTCGGCCGAGATGTCGCTGGCCGCCGTCTCCTGCTGCGAGCTGGACGACGCGCTCGGCCAGATCCTGCAGGCGACGCCGGTCGAGGAGCGGATGAAGGTGATGCAGCAGCTGCACACCGTCGATCTGCTGGCCCAGCACGTCACCGCCATCACCGACTTCACGGCCCGCCTGGCCCAAGCGGCCAAGCAGGGCGTGTCGCTGGACTTCGAGCAGGCGCTGTCGACCATCACCCTGGGCGCGGTCGCCGATCGGCTGAAGGCGGCCATCGTCGAGGCCGACGCCCAACGCGCCGCCGCCTGACCCGCTAGGGCGCCGTCGGCGGCAACAGCGGATTGTACTCCCAGCGCCACGGCTCCCCCACCTCGCCCAGCAACGCCTTGACCAGCGGCGGGAAGATCCGCGCGCCGACGCCGCTGTTGGACAACAGCACGACGCACCGCCGCTGGCGGGTCGCGCAGACCACGTGGTTGTCGGTGATGTCGTTGTGACCGCCCTTGTAGAAGGCCGGGCCGTACGGGCCGGTGAAGACGATCGGGCCCAGGCCGGCGGCCAGGCCGATCCGGGCGTTGGCCGGCTCGGTCCCTGGCAGCAGGGTCGGGAACTGGTGCGGCGAGACGATGGCGATCTGCGGCCGCAGCATCTCGGCCCGGCTCTTGGCCGACAGGCCCTCGCCGCGGATCAGGCCAGCGACGAAACGGGCATAGTCGGCAATGGTGGTGTCCATCGAGCCGGCGGCCTTGACGCTGTCGCGCGGGTCATGGGCCTCGACCTTGCCCTCGGCGTCGTAGCCGTCGGCCAGGTCGCCGGCGAAGTCGTCGCGCCAGGTCATGCTGGTGCGGCCCATGCCGAAGCGGTCGAACACCCGCCGCTGCATTTCCTCGCCGACCTTCAGGCCTAGCCCGGTCTCCAGCACGAACTGCAACAGATTGATCCCTTCGCCGGAATAGGCGTAGCGGCTGCCGGGCTCGAACTTGATGTCCAGCTTCTCGTCGGCGTTCAGCCAGCGGAAGTTGGGAAAGCCGGCCGTGTGGTCGAGCAGCATGCGCGGGGTGATCCTGGCCCAGCGCGGATCGTTCGCCAGGTCGGCGTAGTTTGCATAGGCGGGCAGGGGTTTGGGCAGGTAGCGGCCGATCGGCGCGTCGAGCTCCAGCCGGCCCTCGTCGACCAGTTGCATCACCATATAGGCGAAGGTCAGCTTGGTCAGAGAGGCGCCGTACATCACGGTGTCGGTCGTCAGCGGCGCGGCCTTGTCGACATTGCGCAGGCCGTAGGCGTGAACATAGGCGACCTGGCCGTCCTCGATCAGCGCCACCGCCAAGCCAGGAACGCGGCCGGCCAGCCGCAGGCGCTCGACCTCGGCGTCGATCTGGGCGGCGGTCGCGGGCGCCGTCGAGGCGGTGGAACACCGTCGGCGTGGCCCGGGCCGTCGTCGCCAGACCGAGCACCAGCCCGAGGGCGGCCGCGAAACGCCAAGATCTCATCAAGCCGCCCCCGCTGCTGTTGGCGTTCATGCGCCGGACGGGCAATCTAGGACAAATCGCCGATCCCGAGCTAGGCCCCAATGACCCCGACGCCGACCCGACGTTCGCTGTTCCTGGCCGGCGCCTTGCTGCTGGTCGCCGGCTGCGCCACGGCGCCGCGCCCCGTGCCGATCGCCCAGGCCCCGGGGGCGGGGCCGCAGGAGCTGGAGCCGCTGCACGCGGTCACCGCCGACAGGGACGGCCTGACCATCCGGGTGACCTCGGGCGGCTGCACGAAGAAGGAAGATTTCGCCTTCTATGTCGAGCGCAAGGGGTCGGAACCCACCATCGCCTTCGCCCGCAAGCGCCTCGACATCTGCCGCTCGTTCGCCGCCGCCCACGCCGACCTGACCTTCAGCTACGCCGAGTTGGGGGTGTCGAACACCGGCATCCTGTGGGTGCTCAATCCGATCACGCCGTTCAGGGGACCGGTGAAGCCGCTCCTCACCCCTTCGGGGTGAAGCGCTCGACCATCCAGTCGAGCACCCGGGCCGGGCGCTTGGCGGCGATGTCGATCAGCACCCAGTCGGTGCGGCTTTGGGCGCACAGTTCGCCGTCGGGGCCGTCGATGCGCACATAGCGCTCGAAGCGCGGGCCCTTCAGCTCGCCGACCCAGGTGTAGCCGATGGCGGTCTCGCCCGGCAGCAGTTCGCGGCGGTAGTCGATCTCGTGGCGGCGGGCGACCCAGCTCCACGGCGCGCGCTCCTCGGCGGAGGCCCAGGCGTCCCAGTGGGCGATGGCCAGGTCTTGGGCCCAGGCCAGATAGACCACGTTGTTGACGTGGCCGTTGGCGTCGATGTCGGAAGGCCGGGCGGTGAAGCCCAGGGTGAAGGCGTCGGCGGGGGGCAGGAAGACCCGGCTCACGCCGTCAGCAGGCCCTGGTCGCTGAGCAGGGTCTTCAGTTCGCCCGACTGGAACATCTCGCGGACGATGTCGCTGCCGCCGACGAATTCGCCCTTCACGTACAGCTGCGGGATGGTCGGCCAGTCGGTGAAGGTCTTGACGCCCTGGCGCAGCTCGTCGTCCTGCAGCACGTCGACGCCGATGAACTCGACGCCCAGATGATCGAGGATCTGCACGCAGACCGACGAGAAGCCGCAGCGCGGCTGGTCGGGCACGCCCTTCATGAACAGCACGACCGGGTTTTCGGCCACGGTCTTGGCGATGAAGTCCAGGGCGGGGGAGGTGACGGCGGCGTCGGTCATGAACGAAATTCCTTGCAACGCCCTTCAGCTAGGCGCCGCGCCGGCCCGGGTCAAGGCGAGGCGCGTGTTTCGGGCGGTTTGGTCGCTGTTACTCGGCCGGAGCGGCGGTTTCCAGGGCCAGGGCGTGTAGCGTGCCGCCCAGCACGTCGGCCAAGGCGCGATTGACCATCTGGTGCTGCTTGACGCGGTTCAGCCCACGGAAGGCCGGCGAGACGATGCGGGCCTTGTAGTGGTCGCCGTCGCCGGCCAGGTCGGTGAGCACGATCTCGGCGTCGGGGAAGGCGGCGCGCAGGCGGCCTTCGAGGTCGGCGGGGGACATGGGCAAGGCGGACGCTCCGATGGAAGCCGGGTTGGATGGCGGCGTCATCGCATGAAACCGCCGGCTCTCCCAGCGTCCGCGCCGCCGCCTTCGCGCGGAAGACGGCGGCGCGGTCCGTGTGGGGCTATTCGGCGGCGACGAGGGCCCTGTAGCGCTCGGCGGAGCGGTTGCGCGACAGGTTGGGGCCCAGGTTCAGCCGGGCGGCGTTGTAGGCGGCCCAGTCGGCCGGGTCGGGCAGGGACGGGATGGTGATCAGCTCGCCCTGGTCGAGGCCGGCCAGCGCCGCGTCGACCAG
>JAQGIN010000422.1 GCA_028291125.1 Caulobacter sp. | reverse complement strand
GCGGACCGGCGCGACCACCCTGTTCGCCCTCAATCGCAGCGTCACCGACGACCTCGACCTGACCGTCTCGCTGCGCGGCCTGGGCGACGGCCTGTCGGTGGTCGGCGCCACCCAGCTGCACGACCCCGACTTGAAGGCGATCAACAGCAAGGCCGCCCCCGACGCCGTCGCGCCCCAGCCGCTGGAGGGCGTGGTCTTGACCACCGGCGGCGGGCTGACCGCCCGGCTCAAGCCGCAGTCCTGGAACGTCATCCGCCTGGCGCGCGGCTGAGTCGCCTCAGCTATTTGTCGGACCAAGATGGGGCGGCTTTCCGAGGCCCCACATGGCCTGGCGGCCGCTCAGCCTAACCCCATGCGCGCCACGCGCGGCCGTGCATGGCGGGCCTTGGCGTCGCCAGATCGCTAAAATCATTGAATGAGACCGGTGTCTGGCGGCGCCTCCGCGCTGGGAAGGCCCCGCGGGCGAAGCGTTCACGCTTGGAGAACTTCGTTCGCTTTCCTGCCGATCGTGGCGCAAACGTCCTTGCGCGGCGCACATTTGTCAGACAAGATTTTCTCCTATCGGAAAACCCCCGCGCAGACGGGGTGACGGACGATTTTGGGGAGAAAAATTCCATGACGCTCGGCGCTAAGACTGCGATGCGGGTCGCATCGCGATCCGTATCCAAGGCCCTGCTGATCTCGGCCGCATCCGCCATCACCCTGTTGGCCGCCGCCCCGGCCCTGGCCCAGACCCCGCCACCGGCGGACGAGAAAGTGGTCGAGGAGGTCGTCGTCACCGGCCAGCGTCAGGCGGCGATGAGCGCCCAGCAGATCAAGAAGGCCAACGCCCTGGTCGTCGACTCCATCGTCGCCGAGGACGTCGGCAAGTTGCCCGACAACAATGTCGCCGACGCCCTGGCGCGGGTCACCGGCATCCAGGTGCGCCGCGATTCCGGCGAGGCCAATTCGGTGCTGATCCGCGGCCTGCCCAATCTGGTGACCCTGCTCAACGGCCGCGAGGTGTTCACCACCACCGGCCGCTACATCGCCCTGGCCGACGTGCCGGCCAACATGCTGCAGCGGGTCGACGTCTATAAGACCGCCGGGCCCGATCAGATCGAGGGCGGCATCGCCGGGGCCATCGACATCCGCACCCGCCGGCCGTTCGACTTCGCCGGGGCCCAGGTCAACGCCTTCGGCCACGCCCAGTACGCCGACAAGGCCAAGGCTTGGAACCCGGACTTCGGGGCCACCGCCTCGGACCGCTGGGACACCCCCTACGGCGAGTTCGGCGCCCTGGTCGGGGTGTCCTATGTCGAGCGCGACTATCACGAGGAGCGCGCCTTCAACGTCCGCTCGGACGACCACACCGGCTCGTTCAGCCCGGCCCACCCGCTGCCGGCCGGGATCACCTCGATCCAGGGGCCGTTCGTCATGGGCTACATCCCGATCGCCGGCGCCCGCAAACGCAAGGCCGGCAACTTCGCCCTGCAATGGCGGCCCAATGACGACACCGAGCTGTACGCCGAGGGCTTCGCCACCGACTACAAGAACAAGTTCGAGCTCGATTTCCTGGTCGGCCTGCCCTGGTTGGGCGACGGCAACCTGTCGGCGACGGTGTTCCCGGGCACCAACCAGCTGAAGACCCTGACCAACCACAACGTCTTCACGATCATGTCGACCCAGGCCAACGACCAGCACTCCAACACCAACCAGTTCTCGGTCGGCGGCTCGCGGCGCCTGGGCGACTTCAAGGTCTCGACCGACCTGTCGGTCACCAACTCGTACTTCAAGTACGAGAACCCGATCCTCGACAGCTCGACCATCGTGCCGCTGGTCCAGGTCGACACCAGCCACGACGGCACGGCGCAGCTGAACTACAACAGCCCCGGCTACGACATCACCAACCCCGCCGCCTATAATATCGAGAACTGGTTCGACAATTACGGCAAGCAGACCGGCCACTCGGTCGATTGGCGCGCCGACATCGTCTACGCCGCACCCGAAGGCGAGTTCATCCAGCAGCTCAGCGCCGGCGTCCGCTACGCCGATCGCGACGCCAAATCCAACCAGTCCTATGGCGGCGCGGCCTATCCGTTCGTCCATTCGCCGGTCAGTTCCCTGCCCGGGCTGAACGGGGTTTCGGAGCCCATGGCCAGCGGCGGGCCGGACTACATCACCACCCAGTGGTACACGCCCAGCGCCTCTTACCTGCTGAACAACACCGACAAGGTGCGGGCCGCCACCGCCCTGCGCTACGACCGCGCGGCGACCAGCGCCGCGGTGTTCGCCCTGCGCAACGATCCCATCACCGGCAAGCGCAAGATCGATCCGGGCCTGTTCTTCTCCGACGTCGAGAAGACCCTCGCCGGCTATGTCCAGGCCAAGATCGGCGGCGACTTGGGCGCCGTGCCGTGGAGCGGCGTGGTCGGCCTGCGCCTGGTGCGCACCGACCAGACCCTGGGCGGCAACAATGTCGACACCGCCACCGCCCTGCTGGTCTACACCCCGACCACCAGCAAGAACTCGTCGACCGATCTGCTGCCCAGCGCCAACTTCAAGTTCAACCTGCGGCCCGACCTGGTGGCGCGCCTGTCGGCCGGCCGCACCGTCACCCGCCCCGACTTCGCCCAGCTGAACCCCGGCGTCTCGCTGTCGACCGTGGCCTCCAACACCACCTTCCTGTCGGGCTCGGGCGGCAACCCGAACCTCCAGCCGGTGAAATCGGACAGCATCGACGCCACGCTGGAATGGTACTTCGCCCCCGACGGTTTCCTGACCGCCGCCTACTTCCACCGCGACATCGAGGGCTATGTCGAAACCACCTCGGCCAACGAGGTGATCAACGGCACCACCTACATCATGACCCGTCCCAGCAATTCGGGTTCGGACAAGCTGCAAGGCCTGGAGCTGGGCTATCAGCAGTTCTACGACTTCCTGCCGGGCCCGCTGAGCGGCCTGGGCCTGCAGGCCAACCTCACCCTCATGGACGGCGAAATGATCAACGCCGTCACCAAGGTGAAGACCGATTTCCGCGGCCTGTCGAAGCTCTCCTACAACATCGCCGTGCTCTATGAGAAAGGGCCGATCTCGGGCCGCCTGGCCTATAACTGGCGCCAGCACTTCCTCGACACGCCCAATTTCGAGAACAGCGGCTTCGACCTGATCGCCGACGACACGGCGCAGATGGACGGCAGCCTGTCCTACAGGGTCCGCGACAACCTCACAGTGACCCTCGAGGGGGTGAATCTGCTCGACACCCACTTCAAGGACTACTTCACCGACAAGCATCTCTATCCGCGCGACACCCGCCGCTATGATCGCGAGATCCTGGTGGGCTTCCGCTGGAAGATGTAGGCCGACGGCGCCTGGCCGGGGCCCGGCCAGGCGCGTCACGCTCGCTTCGGAGACCCGTGATGCTCACCCGCAGACTCGCCCTGGCCGGCGCCGGCGCGGCCACCCTGACGGCGCCGCTCGCCGCTGCCGCCCAGACCCTCAACGATCGGCTGACCGGCGACCTGTCGCCGGTGCACGACCCCTGCATCATCAAGCAGGGCGCGACCTATCATCTGTTCTGCACCAGCCAGGCCAGCGAGAAGCCCGGCCTGATCCACTGGCGCACCTCGCCCGACCTCGCGGCCTGGACCCTGGTCGGGACGGTGATGCCGAAACTGCCCGACTGGGCCCAGAAGGAAGTGCCGGGCACGCGCGGCGCCTGGGCCCCGGACATCACCCTAATCAACGGCCGCTATCACCTCTATTACGCGCTCTCGACCTTCGGGAAGAACCGCTCGGTCATCGCCCTGCAGACCACCGCCACCCTCGACCGATCCGACCCCGCCTTCGGCTGGCGGGACGAGGGCGTGGTGTTCGCCTCCAAGGCCAGCGACGACTTCAACGCCATCGACGCCAATCTGGTGGAGGACGGCGACGGCCGCTGGTGGATGGCGTTCGGCAGCTTCTGGTCGGGACTGAAGCTCATCGAGATCAACCCGGCCACCGGCAAGCCCCGGCCGGGCGCGCCCTTGACCGCCCTGGCGCGGCGACCCCGGCCCGACGCCATCGAGGCGCCCTACATCGTCCGGCGGCGCGGCCAGTACTACCTGTTCGCCTCGTTCGACTTCTGCTGCCGCGGGGCCGACAGCAGCTATTACACCGTGGTCGGACGATCCAAGGACCTGGCCGGACCCTATGTCGACCGCGCCGGCCGCGCGCTGCTCGACGGCGGCGGCTTCATCGTGCTGCACGCCGACCTCGATAAGGCCAAGCGCTTCAAGGGCCCGGGCCACGTGGCCATCCTCGGCGACGGTGGCCGCGACTACATCGTCTATCACGCCTACGATTCCCGCCGCGACGGCCTGCCCACCTTGCGCCTCCAGCGCCTGGCCTGGAGCGACGACGGCTGGCCCGTGGCGGTTTAAAGAGCTCTTTCCTTACGGCTCATCATCCCCGCGAAAGCGGGGACCCAGGCTTTTTCTGAAACCCCAGGCGCTCGACGATAAAACACCTGGGTCCCCGCTTTCGCGGGGATGATGGCTGGATGGGGAATCTCCCTTCAGAACACCTTCAGCTCCACCAGCCGTACCGACCTCGACGCCGCCGGCGTCAGCCGCACTCGCAGCTTCTCGGCCGTGACCGCCGGCCAAGCGACCTTCGTCTCGCCATTGGCCACCGCGGGCGGGGCGGCGCCGACCGCCGCCCAGCGGCCGTCATGCCAGACCTCGATCGCGTAGGCGGCCGGCGGCGCGAAGCCGCCGCCGTCGGCGAAGAAGGCCAGCGAGGCGGCGCTGACCGTCACCGGCCGGCCAAAGTCGACCGCGAACCAGGCCTCCGCCCCGGCCGGCGCGGTCCAGCCATTGACCATCTCCGGGAAGAACCAGGTCCGCCCGTCCAGCGCCTGGTGCAGCGAGGCGGGGTCGGCGCTGACCGAGGCCGAGCCCTTGGGGAAGTCGGAGCGCACGAGATTGACCGCCAGGTCGATCGGCCGCGCCGCCGCCGGCGGGGCCTTGCGGGCGATGGGCACGGTCAGCCGCTTGAGGGTCGGCGAGGCGGCGACCTGCACGCCGTCGACCAACACGAACAGCCCCTTGCCGCGTCCGTAGCGGCTGCCGTCGGCGTCGAACAGCACGGTGACCAGGCGGCCGTGATAGGGCGCGTCCTGCAGGGCGAAATAGCGCAGGGCCTGGGGGTCGTTGGGATCGCTCGGGACCAGCGGATTGACCTCCAGCACGTCGTCCTCGCGCGGCCGCAGACCGACCAGGCCGCTGATGATCAGGTCGGCGTAGCCGGAGTGATTGTAGTGGTGGCTGCGGGCCAGGCCGACGATGGCCTTGCCGGTCTCCGGATCGTAGTCTTCCTCGAGATCCGGCTTGCCGTCCTTGTAGTGCAGCCGCGCGTACTGCCGCAGCAGGCGCAGATAGTCGCCGCGATCGACCGTGGTCTGATGATAATCGTTTAGCAGATTGGCCATGGCCGTCAGCACCTGGGTGGTCTGGAACGGCCAGACCGGGCCGTTCCACTGGCACTCGCGCAGGCCCGTCTCCTTCTCGTAGCGGTACTGGCGCATGTAGTGCTCGTAGGACGGCTCCACCGTCCGCAGGCCGGCGGCCCCGGCGAAGCCGGTCGGCGACAGCAACTGCGCCCAGGCCTTGGCGTAGCGCGGATCGTCCGTCGGCAGACCAAAGGCCCAGGGCACATAGCCGACCAGTTCACGGCCGCGGATCGGCTGCCAGTATTTGACGAACCTGTTGTCGACCCGGTAGCGGTCGATGAAGTGGTCGAGGTTCTCGCTCCACAGGCTTTTCTGAACCTCCTCGCGCAGTCCCTCCGCTTTGCGGGCGTAGAGGGCGGCGGCGGGCGCGTCGCCGGCCAGGGCCGCCAGCCGGCTGATCGCCCGGGCGTTGGCGTACATGTAGCTGTTGATCGACGG
>JAQGIN010000420.1 GCA_028291125.1 Caulobacter sp. | reverse complement strand
CCAACCCCTTGTGGCGCGTCGTCGCAGCCCCGCTTTCGTTCACACCTCGGCGGGCGGCTCGGCCCATAGTCATCTCATGTGCGGTGAAAGGTTCTGGACCCCTCTCCAGCCCGCCTTTCGCGACACCCAGAGGCTCGGAGAATTGCCCCACAGTCTCCGAGCCTCGTCCTCCCTCACCAGTTGAACAGCGTGCCGTCCTCGAGCCGGTTCACTGGCAGGCTGGCCGGGCGGTAGGGGTATTTGGCGGCCAGGGCCTCGTCGATGTCGACGCCGTGGCCCGGCGCCTCGCCCGGATGCAGGGCCCCGTCCTTGAACGTGTAAGCGTGCGGGAACACCACGTCGGTCTGCGCGGTGTGGCGCATATATTCCTGGATGCCGAAATTGGGGACCCACAGGTCGAAGTGCAGGGCGGCGCCCATGCACACCGGCGACAGGTCGGTAGCCCCATGGAAGCCGGTTTTGACATTGTTGATCTCGGCCAGGCCGGCGATGCGCTTGAGGTGCGATATGCCGCCGGCGTGGACGATGGTGGTGCGGATATAGTCGATCAGCTGTTCGTCGATCAGTTGCTTGGCGTCCCAGATCGAATTGAACACCTCGCCGACCGCCAGCGGGGTGGTGGTGTGCTGGCGGATCAGCCGGAAGGACGCCTGGTTCTCGGCCGGGGTGGCGTCCTCCAGCCAGAACGGGCGGTAGGGCTCGAGGTCCTTGCCCAGCCGCGCCGCCTCGATCGGGGTCAGGCGGTGGTGGGCATCGTGCAGCAGGTGGACGTCGTCGCCCAGGGCCTTGCGCGCCGCCTCGAACAGCTTGGGCACGGTGGGCAGGTATTTCGCCGTCGACCAGACGTTCTCGGTCGGCAGGGCGGCGTCCGCCGGCTCGTAGAACAGCTTGTCCTTGGAGACGCCGTAGGTGCTGGGCAGGCCCGGCACCCCGGTCTGCAGGCGGATGGCCTTGTAGCCCATGGCCTTGTAGGCCACGGCCTCGTCGATGGTCTGCTCGATCGTCGCCCCGTTGGCGTGGCCATAGACCATGACGTCCGACCGGCTGGCCCCGCCGAGCAGCTGGTACAGCGGCAGGCCGGCCAGCTTGGCCTTGATGTCCCATAACGCCACGTCGACGGCGGCGATCGCCGACATCGTCACCGGCCCGCGCCGCCAATAGGCCCCGCGATAGAGGAACTGCCAGATGTCCTCGATCTGGTGGGCGTCGCGGCCGATCAGGGTCGGGATCACGTGGTCGGTCAGATAGCTGGCCACCGCCAGTTCGCGGCCGTTCAGCGTGGCGTCGCCGACGCCGTGGACGCCGTCCTCGGTGGTGATCTTCAGGGTGACGAAGTTGCGTCCCGGGCAGGTGACGATGACCTTGGCGTCGGTGATTTTCGGCATCGGGGAGGGTTCCGTCACTCTCTGTCGGCGGGCCCGGGCCGCGTCTTCCGCGCCCGCGCCCGTTCGGTGATTTCCAAGTCTTGGCGCCATTATTTTCATGAAATTGGCCAGGCCAGTTGTCCGGCTTCGGCCTGGGATGTCAAGCGGGGCCTGCGCCGAAGCGCGCCTCGCGGAAGCGGTGTGAGGGGCGTTTTTCCTGTCAATCCCGACCAAAAGCGGGGATATGGCCCGACGGCGCCCGCAATATGGAAACCGGTGTCATATTTTCTGAATGAAAGGCCAGGGTGGATGGTTGAAATTGGCCAGGCCACTTGCTAGCATACCGGTGATCGACGAAGGGGCCGCACGCCCCGATAACAAGTCGAAGGGGGAAACATGAACCGGCTGTTTTGCTATGTCTCCGCGCCCGCCCTGCTGCTTGCCATGGCGGCGCCCGCCGCGGGCCAGACCGTCTCGGACACGCGGCTCGACGAGATCGTCGTCACCGCCCAGAAGCGCCAGGAGAACGTCCAGGACGTGCCGCTGGCCGTCTCGGTGGTCACCGCCCGCCAGCTGGAAAGCGCCGGGGTGCGGGAGTTCACCGACGTCACCCGCGTGGCCCCGTCCCTGACCATTCGCCAGGCCGATCAGCCGATCAACGCCTCGGTGGCGCTGCGCGGCATCGGCACCTTCGCCTTCGGCATCGGGGTCGAGCCCAGCGTCGCCGTGCAGTTGGACGACGTGCCGGTGTCGTTCCAGGCCCGGGCCTTTTCGGACCTCACCGACGTCGAGCGCGTCGAGGTGCTGCGCGGGCCGCAGAGCACGCTGTACGGCAAGAGCGCCTCGGCCGGCCTGATCAACATCACCACCAAGGCCCCGAGCGCGCAATTCACCGTCCTGGCCAACGCCCTGATCACCGACGACCACGAGCACCGCGGCGCCGTCAGCCTGTCGGGGCCGATCGGCGCCACCCTGGGCTATCGGCTCAGCGCCAGCCGCAGCGAGTACGACGGCAATGTCAGAAACCTGTTCGACGGCGCCAAGATCAACGGCCGCGACGAGACCTCGGTGCGCGGCAAGCTGGCCTGGCGGCCGAACGACAAGCTGCTGGCCACCCTGGGCGCCAGCTATATCGAGGGCGAGGCGTCGCCCGACGCCACCCTGATCCGGATGTCGCCGGCCGCCCGCCTGCGCGGCAACGCGGCCCTGACCGCCGCCGTGACCATGCCAGGGGTGACGCCGGGGCCGGACAATCTGGCCGTCAACCAGGACACCGCGCCCTACGCCAAGAGCAAGGGGTTCGGCCAGTCGCTGCGGGTCGAATACGCCCTGCCCGGCGACTACACCCTGGTGTCGATCACCTCGCACGACCAGTTCCGCCTCGACGACCAGCTGGACTCCGACCGCACCGCCTATGCGCCGCTACGCAATTCCCAGGGCGGATACTTCAAGGCCAAGGCCAACACCCAGGAGGTGCGGCTGCTATCCCCTGGAGACGGCCCGATCCGCTACACGGTCGGCCTGTTCTACGGCGACAACGACCTGCGGCGCAGCTTCCGGCGCGGCCCGGCCTTCTCGCAGGCCCAGTGGTACGCCATGGCCACCTCGGAGAACAAAGCCGCCTTCGGCCAGGGCGAATGGACCTTCCTCCCCAAGACCACGGCGATCGTCGGCCTGCGCTACCAGAAGGAGGACATCGGCTACGCCTTCAACGACATCCTCAACGGCAACGCCAAGTTCGCCGGCGGGGCCTCGGACGACGCGGTCACCTATCGCCTGGGCCTGCGCCGCGAGCTGACCGACGACGTCATGCTGTTCGGCTCGTTCGCCACCGGCCACAAGGGCCAGACCTACGACCTGACCACCGGCTTCAACCAGGCCCGGGCCGACGCCGGCCCGCTGCGGCCAGAGACCTCGGACGCCTTCGAGGTCGGGCTCAAGAGCGAGCTGTTCGACCGGCGGATGACGCTGAACGCCACCGTCTTCCACGTCGCCTATGACGACTTCCAGGCCCAGGGCATCGAGACCATCGGCGGCACCCAGAACTTCCGCCTGACCAATGTCGGCAAGGTCACCACCCAGGGCGTCGAGATCGAGGCCAACGCCCGCGCCACCACCGACCTGCGGCTGAACGCGGCCGTCGCCTATGTCGACGCCGCGATCGACAAGTTCCCCGGCGCGGCCTGCTATCCGGGTCAGACGGCGGCCCAGGGCTGCGCCGGAACCCCGGCCCGCCAGGACCTGGCCGGCGCCACCCTGCCCACCGCCCCGAAGTGGAAGTTCAATCTCGGCGGCGACTATTCCCACGCCCTAGGGACGGCCCCCTACGAGCTGATCGCCTCGGCCGCCTATAGCTGGCAGAGCAAGGTCAACTTCTCGCTGAACCAGGATCCCGAGACCGTTCAGAAGGCCTATGGCGTGCTGAACCTGTCGGGGGGCGTGCGCAGCCGCGGCGGCGGCTACCAGGCGGTGGTGTTCGTCAACAACGTCTTCGACAAGGGCTTCGCCGTCAACGGCGCCAGCCAGTTCGGCAATTTCGGCAGCCAGATCGCCAGCGAGCAGCAGGTGGGGCGCGACTTCAAGCGCTACGCCGGGGTGCGTCTGTCACTGTCGTACTAGGCCTCCAAGGCTCCCCTGGGCGGACCCGGCGGGTCCGCCCCCTTTTTCTTCGGTTCGAACCCGGCGAGGCGACGATGTCCGACACTTCTCGAAACGACGGCGGGGCCCGGGGCGGCCTGGTCACCCGGCGGGGCGCGGTCGGCGCGGCCGGCGGCCTGGCCCTGGCGGGC
>JAQGIN010000381.1 GCA_028291125.1 Caulobacter sp. | reverse complement strand
GGTGCCCAACTCCCCCGGCGCCGCCGACGACGCGGCCGGCGTCGCCGCGGCGCTGGAGGTGGCCCGCGCCCTGCAGGCGGCCGGCCCGCACGCCCGCGACGTGATCTTCCTGTTCACCGACGGCGAGGAGGCCGGCCTGCTCGGCGCCGACGCCTTCTTCAAGCGCGACCCGCTGCGCGGCCATGTCGGGGTGGTGGTCAATATGGAGGCGCGCGGCGACGGCGGCCGCGCCGCCATGTTCCAGACCGGGCCCGACAACGGCGCCCTGATGGCGCTCTACGGCCGGGTGGCCCGCCACCCGGCGGCCAACTCCCTGGCGGCGGCGGTCTACGCCCGCATGCCCAACGACACCGACTTCACCCACGCCGTGCGCCTGGGCCTGCCAGGCCTGAACTTCGCCTTCATCGACGACCAGCTGGCCTATCACACGCCGTTGGCGACGCCGGACCATCTCGACCCGGGCAGCCTGCAGTCGCTGGGTGACCAGGTGCTGCCGACCGTCCTGGCCCTGGCCGACGCCGAGGCCCTGCCGGCCAAGGCCCCGGACGCCATCTATTCCGACGCCCTGGGCCTGGGCCTGGTGCGGTACGGGACGAGCGTCGGCTGGGGTCTGATCGCCGCCGCGGCCTTGCTGGTCGTCTTCGTCGCCGTCCGGGCCCGTCAGGCCACCAGCCCGTGGGCGGTGGCGCGCGGGGCCGGCGGTCTGCTGCTGCTGACCACCGCCGGGGCCCTGGTGCTGCACCTGGCCGGACGGCTGCTGGCGGCGACCGACGAGCAGCGCCTGGCCGACCTGCTGGTGCATTTCACGCCCTTGCTGCTGGGGGCCACGGCCCTGATGGTCGGGATCGCCCTGGCCATACTGATGCTGCAGGTCCGCGGCGGATCGCGATGGTGGCTGACCGGCCTGGCGGTGGTCGCCGGCGGCGCCTGCAGCGTGATCGGCGGCTTCGACCCCGTCGGCCTGGGCCTGGCCGGCGCGGTCATCGTCCTGGCCTGGGCCAGCCTCTGCCGGCCGACCGGCGTCTGGGGCGCCTGGATCGGGGCCCTGCTGGCGCTGCTGGCCCTGGCGGCCACGGTCCAGGTCCTGGCCCCGGGCGGCTCGGTGATGCTGGCCTGGCCGCTGCTGGCCGCCAGCCTGTCGGCCGCGGCGGTGGCCAGCCTCGGCGGCCGCGGCGGCCGGGCCGGGGCCTGGATCCTCACCGGCCTGACCGGCCTGATCGCCATCCTGGTCACCGCCCAGCTGGCCGCCTGGGGCGGCTGGACCTTCGCCGGGATCGGGGTGACCGAGCCGGCGGTTCTGGCCGCCTTCGCCCTGCTGGCCGCGCCGGCCCTGCTGCCCCTGGCCCACGACCTGGCCGAGGGCCGCTGGGCCTGGCCCGGCGCGGCCCTGGCCGCCGCCGTCGGCGTCGCCCTGATCGCCTATGCCGGCCTGGCCGGCGGCTCGGCGGCGCGGCCACGCCTGACCGAGGCCAGCTATCTGGAGGACCTGTCGGCCGGCGCCGCCTATCGGGTCTCGCCCCTGCCCCGCCTCGACGCCTGGTCGCGGGCGGTGCTGACCGCCGAGGGCGGCGAGCCGAACCGCACGGCCTATCCGCCGCTCTACCGGCGGCCGGTGTGGATGGCGTCCGCCGGGGCGGTCGGCCTGCCCGAGCCGAGCCTGACGGTCGAGCGCAACGGCGACCGGCTGCTGATCCGCGCCATCCCCGCCACGGCCAGCGAAACGTTGAGGGTGATGCTGCGGCCCACCCTCGCCCTGGGGCAACCAAGGCTCAACGGCCGGCCGCTGACCCTGGCCACCGAGGCCGGCCAATGGTCGATCCTCAGCTATTCCGCGCCCGATCCGATGGGCGTCACCCTCAGCTTCACCGCCGCCGCGCCCGGGGCGGTGGAGGTGGTGGCGGTCGAGGTGCGCGACGGCTGGCCGGCCGGCGTCGCCGCGCCGCCGGCCAAGCCCGCCGAGCTGATGGCGTTTGGCCTGTCGGACAAGACCCTGGTGATGACCCGCGGCGGCCTGAGGTGGTGACGGGGCTCTGGAAACTCCGGCCTCTCCAACCTCCGTCATCCTAGGCCTTGTGCCTAGGACCCCTGGTTCAGCTTGCACGTGAAGAGCCGCGACGGCGGCGTGCGCCGCCGTCCCCCACCGCACCTGCGGCGGACAAAGGGATCCTAGGCACAAGGCCTAGGATGACGGGCTTTTTTGAAAAGTTGGCCGCCGACCAGCCGCCCCTAGACCGCCACCACGCTCGGCCCCGGCTCGGCCGCGTACAGCGCCTCGACCAGGGCGCGGCGGCGCTCCAACGCGCCGCGCTGGTTGATGTAGCCCTTGTCGGTGATCTCGCCGGCGTCGATCGACGCCGGGTCGGTGAGGAGGATGAAGCGGCCGACCCGCCGCGACGAGCCGCCGGCCTCGCGGTTGAAGATCGCCAGGCGGTCGCGGATCAGCCGACTGATCTTGTCGAACGGCCGGCCCAGCTCGCCGTCGGCGGCCAGGGCCTGCAGGGCGGTCGGCGACGGCCAGATCAGCGCCCCGATGAACGGCCGGTCCTGGCCGGTGATCACCAGGTCCTGCGCATAGGGGCTGCAGGCGGCCACCAGGTCGGGCCGCAGCACGCCGACGCTGACCCAGGTGCCGCTGTCGAGCTTGAAGTCCTCGGTCACCCGGCCGTCGAACACCAGGCCCTTGGTCGGGTCGTTCGGGTCGACGAAGCGGGCGGCGTCGCCCAGCCGGTAGAAGCCCTCCTCGTCGAAGGCCTCGGCCGTGCGCTTGGCGTCCTTGTGATAGCCGGCGGCGACGGTCGGCCCCTTGACCAGCACCTCGTACTTGGCGCCGTTCGGGGTCAGTTTCAGGGTGATCCCCGGCAGCGGCAGGCCGACCAGACCCACCCGTTCGGTGATCCAGTGGGTGAGGGTGATCCCTTGCGTCTCGGTGGCCCCGTACATGGTGCACAGCGGGACGCGATGGCCGGTCTCGGCCACGGCCAAGGCCTGCATGCGGTCATAGACGTCGTTGGACAGCGTGGCCCCGCCATAGGCCATGTAGCGCAGGTTCTTGAAGAACGAGCGGCGCAGGACCGGGTTTTGCTCCATCGCCTCGGCCAGCATCGAAAAGGCGATCGGGGCCGAGCCGAACACCGTCGGCGACACCTCGAGCAGGTTCTTGATCGTGGTCTCGAACAGGTTCGGCAAGGGCTTGCCCTCGTCGATATAGATCGTGCCCCCCGACCACAGCACGCCGTTGAAGCCGATATTGCCGGCCGAGATATGGCTCCACGGCATCCATTCCAGCGACTCCGGCGCCAGGTCGGGCTCGGGATCCTCGTCGCGCAGCCCCTCCTGGCCGGCGATCACCCCGGCCATCATGCCGTGGGTCTGGGGCACGGCCTTGGGCAGGCCGGTCGAGCCGGAGGTGAACAGGTACTTGGCGACGGTGGCCGGGCCCAGGGTGTCGCGCTTGGCCGCCACGGCGAGGGTGGGGACGGTGGCGGCGACGTCGGCGAACCGCGCCACGCCCTCGCCGGCCCCGTCGACCGTGACCACCGCCAGGGCCGGATCAAGGGCGCGCAGCACCGTCAGCGCCCGGTCGAACATCGCCCCGTTCTGGGCGAACACCACCTTGGGCGCGACCTTGGCGAAGCAGTGGCCCAGCTTGGCCAGGTCGACCGACATCAGCGAATAGGCCGGGCTGATCGGCGCGGCCGGCACGCCGGCGGCGTAGGCCCCCAGCATCATCAGCGCGTGCTCGAGGGAGTTGCCCGACAGGATCATGACGCTGTCGGCGGCGGTCAGGCCGCGGTCCAGCAGCCATTGGGCGATCCCCTCGGCCGCCCGCAGCGCCTGGCCATAGGTGACGGTGCGCCACGGACCGTGGTCGGGGGCGCGTTGCCGCAGATAGGGCCGGTCGGGATGGGCGGCGGCGCGCTGCGCCAGCAAGTGGGCGATGGAGCGCGGCCCCTCGCCGGGCGGGTGGTTGGAGGTGATGACGACCGAGCCGTCTGGCCGGCGATCGACCCGGATGTCGGGGCCCTTCATCGGCAGCGGTTTGAACGGAGCGTGGGTGGTGTCGTACGCGGACGGCGCGCCATCGGCTGGCGTCATCGAACTCTCTCCCTTTAGGCCGTCCTCGTTGTTGTTAGATAGAGCGGGGACACACACTCATCGCACGCACTCTGCCATGAATTCACGGGCAGGGGTGTGAGTGTGTGTCCCCTTCCATCTATCCCCTATTCCGCCGCCGGCTTCAGCGCGTAGCCGAGGATGGCCTTGGTCTCGAGGAACTCGCCGAAGGCGTGGTCGCCCCATTCGCGGCCGTTGCCGCTCATCTTGTAGCCGCCGAACGGGGCCATCAGGTCGGTGCCCGCGCCGTTGAGGATCACCTGGCCGGCCCGCAGGCGGGCGGCCAGCTGGCGCACCGCCTCCAGGTCGCCGCCCGAGATGTAGGCGGCCAGGCCGTAGTCGGTGTCGTTGCCGATCTCCACCGCCTGGTCGACGCTGTCGTAGCCGAGGATGGCCAGGACCGGGCCGAAGATCTCCTCCTTGGCGATGGTCATGTCGGGGGTGACATTGGCGAACACCGTCGGCTTCACATAGTAGCCGACCTCCAGGCCCTCGGGCTTGCCGGGGCCGCCGGTCACCAGGGTGGCGCCCTCGGCGACGCCCTTCTCGATCAGGCCCTGGATCTTGTTCCATTGAGTCTCGGAGACCACCGGGCCGAGCTTGGAATTGCCGTTAGGGTCGCCGACCGTCTGGGCCTCGGCGGCGGTGCGGGCGATGGCGATCACCTCGTCCATCTTCTTGCCGGGCACCAGCATCCGGGTCGGGGCGTTGCACGACTGGCCCGAATTGCTCATCACCGAGGCCACCCCGCCGGAGACGGCGCGCTGGAAGTCGGCGTCCTCGAGGATGATGTTGGGGCTCTTGCCGCCCAACTCCTGGTGTACGCGCTTGACGGTCGGGGCGGCGTTCCTGGCCACCTCGACCCCGGCCCGGGTCGAGCCGGTGAACGACACCATGTCGACCTGCGGGTGCGAGCTCAGCGCCGCGCCGACGGTCGGGCCATCGCCATTGACCAGGTTGAACACCCCGGCCGGGACGCCGGCGGCGTGCAGGATCTCGGTCCAGATCTGGGCCGAGAACGGGGCGATCTCCGAGGGCTTGAGCACCATGGTGCAGCCGGTGGCCAGGGCCGGGGCGACCTTGCAGGCGATCTGGTTCACCGGCCAGTTCCACGGGGTGATGAAGGCGCAGACTCCGATCGGCTCCTTGACCAGCCGGGTCGTGCCGCGGTCCTCCTCGAAGCGGTAGGCCTTGAGCACCCCGGCGGCGGTCTGCAGGTGGCCGATGCCCATCGCCGCCTGGGCGCGCTGGGCCAGCCAGGCCGGAGCGCCCATCTCCTCGGTGATGGCCTTGGCCATGTCCTCGTAGCGCTTCTGGTATTCGGCGATGATCCGCTCCA
>JAQGIN010000318.1 GCA_028291125.1 Caulobacter sp. | reverse complement strand
CCCTCCGCCCCGTCCCCGCGACCCCAAGCCGGGCGACATGGTTCGGGTCGTCGGCCGGGGCTTCCTGGTGCGCGATCTTGACGACGTGCTGCGCCGCCTCGATCAAAACCTGGACCTCCAGCCCGCGAGCGCGGTCCAACAGCTGAAGGGCGAAGGCTACAAGGTGGCCCGTATCGGCTTCAACCTGGGAACCAGCGCCACCCTCGACGTCATCCAGCCGACGAAATGGGATAGCCCCTCTGGCCGCTATCTGCACAACTGGGGACCAGGCCCTCACTATATCCGCATTTCGGTCAACGGCCTGGACGCCAAGGCCGATCGCCTGACCGCCCTGGGTGTGAAGTTCGAACGCATCGAGGACTGCGAGGCGGTCGGCGGCGCCCTGCTGCGCGTCGAGCCGGCCGAATTGGGCGGCGCGATCTTCGAGTTCTGCGAAGACCGGGGCTGACCATGGCCCGCGTCGCTCCCCTGCCCCTCGAGGGTCTGTCCGATCCGCTTCGCGCCTCGATCGATCGGGGCGTGGCGACGCGGATGCTGTCCAACACCTTGCCGGTCCAGGTCTGGGCGCATCGGCCGGCCGCGGCCAACGCCTGGCTCGGCGTGATGGCGGAAATTCACGAACGTGGGATTCTGCCTGATCGGCTACGGGAGCTGGTGCGGCTCAAGATCGCCTCGATCACGACCTGCCCGGTGTGCCAGATCGCCCGCAAGTCCGACGATGTCAGCGAGGCCGACATCGTCGCCTGCAGCGACTGGTCCGATCCGCGCTTCAGCCCATCCGAACAGGCCGCCCTGCGGTTCGCCGAGCTGTTCGCCGGCGACTATTTCTCCATGGGCGACGAGGTCTACGACCATCTGCGCGAACATTTCAGCGAGGCGCAGATCGTTGAACTCCACCTGTTCAGCGGCCTGATGTTGGCCGGGGGGCGCATGACCTATGTGCTGAAGGGCTATGAGGACACCCCCGCTTGAACGTGACCCTCTCGCGCCTGCCGCCCAACGCCCAAGGCGCGATCTGGCTGCTGCTCTCCGCCGTGACCTTCGTCTCGATGACCATTCTGGTGAAGCACCTCAGCGGCGACTATCCCTCGCACCTTCAGAACTTCTATCGCCAGACCGGGTCGCTGCTGGTCGCTATCCCCTTCATGCTCCGCAGCCCGAGACAGGTGCTGTTGGTGCCGCGCTCGACGATGCCCGCCCTGTTCCTGCGCTCGCTGCTGGCGACCGTCGGCATGATCCTGCTGCTCTACACCTATGAAGCCATGCCCCTGGCCGAGGCCAACGCCCTGTCGTTCACCCGGCCGCTCTGGGTGGTGCTGCTGGCGGCGTTGTTCCTGCGCGAGACGATCGGCCCCAGCCGCATCGCGGCGGTGGTGATCGGCTTCGTGGGCGTCGTCATCATCATGCGGCCGTGGAGCGCGGGGGGCGCCATCGGCTGGCCGCACCTGGCCGCGCTGATCTCGGCCCTGTTCCTGGCCGGCACGATCACGGGCGTGAAGTCCCTGACCCGCGACCTGTCCGCGAGCTCGATCCTGGTCTGGTCCAGCATCATGGGCGAACTTCTGTCCCTACCCTTCGCCCTGGCCGACTGGCGCTGGCCCAGCCCGAGCGATCTGATCCCCCTGTTCCTGATCGGCCTGCTCAGCGCCGCCAACCAGGTGCTGTTCATCAAAGGGATGGCGGTCGGCGAAGCCGCGGTCCTGGCCCCCATCGACTATGCGCGGCTGGTCTTATCGGTGATCGCCGGCGTGGTCGTGTTCGGCGAATGGCCCGACGCCTTCACCTATGTCGGAGCCGGGGTGATCGTGGTCTCGACCCTCTACATCACGATCCGCGAGATCCACGGCAAGCGGGCGAAGTCGCTCGCCATCGACGCCGGCCAGCCGGACGCCGCGACGCCGCTGGGCCTTGGGGTCCCTGGCGAAGCCGACCGGACGCGCTGAGCGCCGAGAGATCAGGACGCCGCCAGCGTGATCCCCGCGCCGTTGACGGCCACGGAAGCGTCCGACAACAGAAAGGCGATGACGCTGGCGGCGTCCATCGGCTGCACCCAATCGGCCGGGTCGGCGTCGGGCATGTCCCGGCGGTTGGTGGGGGTGTCGAGGATCGTCGGCAGGATCGCATTGACGCGAACGCCCTTGCCGCGAAGTTCGGCCGCGAGACTGCGCGTCATGGCCATCACGCCCGCCTTCGAGGCCGCATAAGGCGCCATGCCTGTCGCCGGATCGACGGCCCCCGCCGCCCCGACATTGACGATGGCCCCGCCCTGCTTCAGCAGGTGGGGCAGCGCCGCGCGACTGGCCAGCGCGGCCGTCAGCAGGTTGGTCCGGAACATCCGATCCCAGGTTTCGGCCTCGCCCCCGACCACGGGCTCCCAGACGAACCCGCCGGCGATGTTGGCCAGCCCGGTCACCGCGCCCAAGGCGGAAACCACCGTCTCGATGGCGGCGCCGACCGCGGTCGCATCCGCCAGATCCACCCCCGACAGCACCAGGTCCGCATCGAGCTCGACCGCGGGCGCGGCGTCCACGGCCGCCACGACGACGCCGTCCGCGTTAAGCCGTGCGACAACAGCCCGGCCCAGGGCGCCGGAGGCTCCGGTGACGATCACGACGTTGGGCATGGCGGCCTCTTGGTTGCTCAGGATGGAAATGGCGGCGTCTTCTCGCGCGCCATGGCGCGCTGGATGCCGGGCCGTTCGGCCATGCGGCGGGCCAGGGCGGAATAGTGTCTCAACTCGGCCATGGGATACTCTCCCGCGACGCCCCAGGCATAGAACACCAAGGCGTAGGCGTCGGCGACGGACAAACGATCACCGACCAGCCAGTCTCGGCCGGCAAGCAGTCCGTCGATCTTGCGGAGATTGGCCTCGAAGCGGCGCCGCCCTTCGGCGCTCAACGGCGCGTAAGTGGCCTCGTCGGGCGTGAAGCGGAACGGCGCGCGCGCCATTCGGCCGGTGATGTGAACGGTGCTGGCGAACCAGGCTGTCAGCGACAGCGCCTTGGCCTGATCGAACCCGTCGTCCGGCAGGAGCCCGGCCTTTGGCGCCAAGTGCGCGACATAGTTCAAAATGGCCACGTTCTCGGTAAGCAGGCGCTCGTCGGACATCAGGGCCGGCACGCCGCCGGTGGGATTGGTCCGCCGCCAGATCTCGACCGACTCGGGGTCGTGAAGCCGGATCCGGCTGGGCTCGAACGTCAGCTCCGATTCCTCGAGCGCGACATGCGACGCCAGGGAACAGGTGGTCGGAGCATAGTAGAAGGTGAGCCTGGGCACGGTCATGCGTCCTCCGATCAGTCCGTCGCCGCGGGCGTCAGGTTTTCATACACCGTCGCCGTCGCCAAGCCGCCCGCGCAACAGATCGCCTGCAGTCCGTATTTCTGCCCGGTGCGGGCCAGTTCGTGGATCAGGCTGGTGGCGATGCGGGCCCCGGTCGCGCCTAAGGGATGCCCCAGGGCGATCGCGCCGCCGTTGACGTTCAGTCGTTCCGCCCCGACCCCGGTCGCCTGCATCCACATCATGGGCACGCTGGCGAAGGCTTCGTTGACCTCGAACAGAGCGATGTCGTCGAACGACAGGCCGGCGGCGGCGGCGGCCTTGCGGCTGGCGGCGATCGGGCCTTCCAGCATCAGGGTCGGATCGGCGCCGACGACGGCGACCGATCGGACGAGCGCCAGCGGGGTCAGGCCGAACCGCTTGACCGCCCCCTCGGAGGCCAGCAGCACGACCGCGGCGCCATCGGAAATCTGCGAGGCGTTGCCAGCGGTGATGCGGCCGTTCTCGCGGAAGCTGGCCTTCAGGGTCGACAGCTTCTCGCGGCTGGTGTCGCGGCGGATGGTCTGATCATCGCCCAGGCTGTCTCGCGGCCCTTCCCACGCCTTTTCGCACAGATCGGCGACCGGGACGGCGACGGTCTCGGCGCGGAAATAGCCCGCGTCGGTCGCGGCGGCGGCGCGGCGATGAGACTCGGCGGCGAAGTCGTCCAGCGCGTCCCGGTCGATGCCGTATTTGTCGGCGATCCGCTCGGCGGCCTCGCCTTGGGACGTTGTCTCATAGCGATCGGAGACCATCCAGCCGAACGCCTCGCCGTGGATGGCGCGATTGGACCCCATCGGCACGCGAGACATCGACTCGGCCCCGCCGGCGACGACCAGGTCGCTCAGCCCTGCCGCGATCTGGGCGGCGCCGATGTGGATCGCCGCTTCCGACGACCCGCATTTGCGATCGACGGTCATGGCCGGGATCGTCTCCGGCCAGCCCGCGCCGAGCAGCGACGTCCGCGCGATATTGGCCGACTGCTCGCCGATCTGGGTGACGCAGCCGAAGATCACATCGTCGATGTGCTCGGCGCCCACGCCGGCGCGGGCCATCAGTTCGTTCAGCGCATGGGCGCCGAGATGATCGGCGCGCACGCCGGCCAGCGCCCCGCGAAATCGCCCGATCGGCGTGCGGACGGCCGCGACCACATAGACCGGGGTCACAGCTGGCTCCCGCGCAGGCCAGAGCCGGGCACCTTCGCGCCATTCTCGTACTTGTAGACGCCCCAGCCGACCTTGCGGCCGTAGCGCCCCGCCTTGACCATCTTGGTGATCAGCGGGCAGGGCCTGAACTTGTCGCCCAGGGTGCTATGCAGATAGTGCAGCACCGACAGTCGCGTATCCCAGCCGGTCAGGTCGCCGAGTTCCAGCGGCCCCATCGGGTGGTTGAAGCCCAGCCTCAGGGCGGTGTCGATATCCTCGGCGGTCGCGGCGCCTTCCTGCAGCATCCACATCGCCTCGTTGCCAGCCATGGCCGACATTCGGCTGGTGGTCAGGCCGGGCGTCTCGTTGACCACGATCGCCGTCTTGCCCAGTTGGGCGACATAGTCGCGGCAGAGCGCCACCGCCTCGTCGGTGGTGGCCAGGCCGCGCACCAGCTCGATCAGCTTCATCTTCTGGACCGGGTTGAAGAAATGCATCCCGATGACCCGCGTCGGGTCCTGACAGGCGGCGGCGATCTCGGTCACGCTGAGCGCCGAGGTGTTGGTCGCGATCAAACCGGTCGTGGCCATCACAGCTTCGGCCTGGCGCACCACATCGATCTTGATCGCCAGATTTTCCGAGACGGTCTCGACCAGCAGATCGGCGCCCGCCGCCCCGTCGGTGACACTCTGCGAGACCGTCAACCCCGCCAATGCCGCCGCCGCCGCAGTCTCGTCGACCTTGCCCAGACGGACCCCGTCGGCGAGGATTTCCGCGATCGTCTTCTCCGCCTTGGCCAGTTGTTCGGCGGAAACATCGATCAGGCGCACCTCATGGCCCGAGGATGCGAACGCGTGCGCGATCCCCACGCCCATCTGGCCAGCACCCACCACTGCAATCTTGGCCAACACATCATCCTCTCGCTGAACCGGATCGCCGCGTCGTCGTGAGCGCCGATGCGCCGATGGACGCCGGCGCCGCCGGGCCGCGTCAGACGCTGGTCCTCCCCTACGCGACGGTCCCGCCGTCGTGATCATTGGCGAACCCTAAAGGGAAACTGGATGTCGCGGCAAACAAAATTCTCTGTTCAGAACGTTATTCTGGCGTGTATAGATCGTGGCGCTCCGAAGAGAGCCGATGCAAACGTCCGGGGAGCTTCGTGAACTTGCTCGATCAGTTCGGCCCGCCTGTCCTGCCGCCAGGCCTCGAGCCGCTGCGCGCGGAGGTTCGCGCCTTCCTCGCCGACTGGGGCTCAGCCTATCCTGCGGAAAAGCGCGCCTTATCCTGGATGGGCTTTGACGCCGAGTTCAGCCGCGCCCTGGGCGCGAAGGGATGGCTGGGCCTGAGCATTCCCCGAGAATATGGCGGCCACGACGCCTCGCCGTTCGAGCGGTTCGTTGTCAACGAGGAGCTCCTGGCCGCCGGCGCGCCCGTCACGGCGCATTGGATCGCCGATCGTCAGAGCGCGCCCTTGCTCCTGCGCCACGGCACGGAAGCGCAAAAGCAGCGCTATCTGCCGGCCATTTGCGCTGGGGAACTTTATTTCTGCATCGGCATGAGCGAGCCGGCGTCCGGCTCTGATCTCGCCTCGGTGCGAACCAAGGCCGATCGTCAAGCCGACGGCGCGTGGGTGTTGAATGGCCGCAAGGTCTGGACCACCAACGCCGATCGGTGCCAGGCGATGATCGCCCTGGTCCGCACCGACCCCGCCAGCGAGCGCCATGCTGGCCTGTCTCAGATCCTCGTCGACCTGACCCTTCCGGGCGTAATGATCCGGCCGATCAAGGACCTGTCCGGCCACGAGCATTTCAACGAGGTCACCTTCGACGACGTCCGTGTGGGCGCCGACGCCCTGATCGGGGTCGAGGGCGACGGCTGGGCCCAGACGACATCGGAACTGGCCTTCGAGCGCAGTGGCCCCGAACGGTTCCTCAGCGCCATGACCCTGTTTCGGTGCCTGGTCGGCGCCGTGGGGCCAGAACCGGACGCGCGTCAGGCCGTCGAGATCGGGCGTCTGGCCGCCTGGCTGATCGCCTTGCGGTCGATGTCGATCTCGGTCACGGCGCAACTCGTATCGGGCCAGGACCCGGTCTGGGCCGCCTCCTGCGTCAAGGATCTCGGCACCGGCTATGAACAGGATACCGTCGAGGTGGCGATGCGGTTGATCGATTCTCTGCCGCCGGGCCCGCAAGCCACGACAACGCGCCACGTGCTCGCCATCGTCCAGAGCATGGCGCCGTCCTTTTCCTTGCGGGGCGGCACGCGGGAAATCCTGCGCGGCATCCTCGCGCGCGGACTGGGAGTGCGCTGATGCGAACCCTGCTTCAGCACAGCATCGAGCGGCTGCTGGCCGACGCCGTCACGCCCGATCTCCTCCGCGCAGCCGAAGGCGGGGCCTGGCCGACCGATCTTTGGGCCAAGATCGAAGAGCTGGGCTTGCCCCTCGCCGCCGTTCCCGAAGATCTGGGCGGCGCCGGCGCCAGCTGGACCGACATCTTCGTCGTCATTCGCGCCTGTGGAGCCGCGGCGGCGCCCACGCCGCTGCCCGAAGCCATCCTGGCCAACAGCCTGTTGGCCGCGGCGGGGCTCGAATCTCCGGAAAGCGGCCCGATCGTCTTCGCCGCCGGCTTGGCCGATGCGCCCTTGGCGGCGGTTCCTTGGGGCCGACATGCGCGATGGCTGGCGCTTCATGACACCCAAGCAGGCCAGATCGCGCTTCACTCCTTGGCGCGGGCGCGGATCGTCCCGGACAACAATGTCGCTGGTGAACCGCGCGATACGGTCACGCTGGCCGCGGGATCGCTGGTCGCCGGCGCGGCCACGTCGGCGGCGACGGACGCGGTGATGCTCGGCGGCGCCATGCTGCGGTCGGCGCAAATGGCCGGCGCGCTGGGTCGACTGACCGAGATCAGCGCCGACTACGCCAATGAACGCGTCCAGTTCGGCCGTCCCATCGGCAAGTTCCAGGCTGTCCAACAGCAACTCGCGGTCCTGGCGACCCAGGCGGCGGCGGCCGTCTCCGCGTCGGAGGCCGCCTTCCTGATGGCGACGCCGTGCGCGGACCTCGTGACGACCGCCTCGGCCAAGGCCGTATCGGGCGAAGCCGCCGGCAAGGGCGCTGGCATCGCCCACGCCGTGTTCGGCGCCATCGGCTTCACCCATGAACACAGCCTTCATTTCCTGACGCGCCGGCTATGGGCCTGGCGCGGCGAATATGGGTCCGACGCCTTCTGGGCTGACCGGTTGGGGCGCACACTGGCGGCGCGCGGCGGCGACGGTCTGTGGCCGCTCGTGACCGCGGCCCTTTGCGGAGACCAAGACCGATGACTGATTTTCTGCTCAAGTCCCGCGACGGCCCAGTCGCCATCTGGACCCTTAACCGGCCCGAGACCCGCAACGCCTTCAGCAAGCCCGAGGACATGTTCGAGATCGAGGACGCCTGTGAGGAGGTCCGCGCCGATCCTTCGGTCCGCGTCGTGGTTCTGACCGGCGCCGGCGCCTCCTTCTGCGCGGGCGGCGACATCAAGGCGATGCGCGACCGGACCGGCATTTTCGAAGGTTCGCCTTACCGCCTGCGCAACCGCTATCGCGACGGGATCCAACGCATCCCGATGGCGCTCTACGAGCTCGAGACCCCGGTGATCGCCGCCGTGAACGGACACGCGATCGGCGCCGGGCTCGACTTCGCCTGCATGTGCGACATCCGCATCGCTTCGGAAACGGCGACCTTCGCCGAGAGCTTCGTCAAGCTGGGCATCGTTCCCGGCGACGGAGGCGCTTGGCTCCTGCCTCGCATCGTCGGCATGCCGCGCGCTTCCCACATGGCCTTGACCGGCGACGCCCTGGACGCCCGGACCGCGCTCGACTGGACCCTGGTCACCCAGCTGACGCCGCCCGACGAGCTGATGACGACGGCCATGGCCCTGGCCCACCGCGTCGCATCCAGTCCCGGCCATGCGCTTCGCCTGACCAAGCGCCTGCTGCGCGAGGGCCAACACATGCGGCTGAGTTCGCTGCTGGAACTGTCGGCCGCCTATCAGGCGCTGGCCCACCATACGTCAGACCATGCCGAGGCGGTCGCGGCGATGATCGAAAAACGCCCCGCGGCCTATACGGACAACTGACGAGTCATGACCATGCGCAAGGTGTTCCGCGACGACCATGAGATGTTCCGAGATCAGGTCCGGCGTTTCGTCGAGACCGAGATCGTGCCCCACCACGCCCAGTGGGAACGCGACGGCATCGTGCCCAAATCCCTGTGGTTGCGGGCCGGCGAGCAGGGCCTACTTTGCGTCACCGCGCCGGAGGAATACGGCGGCCCCGGCGGCGACTTCGGCCATAGCGCGATCCTCATCGAGGAGTTGGCGCGGGTGAATGCGACGGCCGTCGGCTTCACCACCCATTCCGACATCGCCGTGCCCTATCTGGTCAACTACGGAACCGACGAGCAGAAGGCGCGCTGGCTGCCGCGCCTGATCAGCGGCGAACTGATCGCGGTGATCGCCATGTCGGAGCCGCAAATCGGCAGCGACCTGCGCGGCATGAAGACCAAGGCGGTCCGTGACGGCGACCACTATGTCCTGTCGGGCCAGAAGACCTTCATCACCAACGGCGTCAATTCAGGCCTGGCCATCGTCGCGGCCAAGGTGGAGGGTCAGGCCAACCCCAAGGACATCACCCTGTTCTGCGTCGAGGAAGGCGCGCCGGGCTTCGAAAAAGGCAAGAAGCTGGAGAAGATCGGCCTTCGCGGCCAGGACACCTCGGAGTTGTTCTTCTCGGACGTGCGGGTGCCCGTTGAGAATCGGCTGGGCGAAGAAAGCAAGGGTTTTGGCTGCCTGATGACCGAGTTGGCCAAGGAGCGGCTGATCATCGGCATCCGCGCCGCCGCCTCGCTGGAGTCGATGCTCGACAAGACCATCGCCTACACAAAGGACCGCGTCGTCTTCGGCAAGCCCCTCTTCGAGTTCCAGAACACGCGGTTCAAGCTGGCCGAAGTCAGGGCGCGAAGCCAGATGCTGCGCGTCTTCATCGACGACTGCCTGCAGAAGTTGCTCGACGGCCAACTGACGCCCGAGATCGCGGCCATGGCCAAACTGACCAGCGCCGAACTGCACGGCCAGCTGCTGGACGAACTCCTCCAACTGCACGGAGGCTACGGCTATATGAGCGAATACGACGTCGGACGCGCCTGGGTCGATGCGCGCGTCGCCCGCATCTACGCCGGCACCTCCGAGATCATGAAGGAAATCATCGCCCGCACGCTCTGAGGCGATCAGGAGCAGGCCTATGGATCTTGGTATCGCCGGAAAGCGCGCGCTGGTCTGCGCCTCGTCGTCGGGCCTTGGAAAGGCCTGCGCCATCTCGCTGAGCGCCGAAGGCGTCGAGGTGTGGATCAACGGCCGGGACGCCGACCGCCTGGAGGCCGCGGCCGTCGAGATCGAGGCCCTGACCGGACGACGGCCCCATACGGTTCTGGCCGACATCGATACCGCCCAAGGGCGGGGGGAGGCGCTGGCCGCCTGTCCTGAACCCGATATCCTGGTCTGCAACAGCGGCGGCCCGAAGCCCGGCCGATTGGCGAACTGGACCGAGACCGCCTGGAGCGATGTCGTCGCCGCCAAGATGATCTCGCCGATCCTGCTGATCCAGGCGGTGATCGAGGGCATGCGTCAGAGAGGTTTCGGCCGCGTGGTCGCCATCACCTCGGCCATGGTCAAGACCCCGAAATTCCCGATGGCCCTGTCCACCGGACCGCGCGCGGGACTGACCGCGTTCTGCAAGGCCCTGGCCGGCGAGGTCGCGGGCGACGGCGTCACCGTCAACTGCATCCTGCCCGAGAAGATCGAGACCGATCGACTGGCGCAGATGACTAGGTCCCTGGCCCGGGCGCGCCAGGTCGACGAGGCCGCCGCCCGCGCCGAGATGGTCGGCTCGATCCCCGCCGGCCGGTTCGGGCGCCCCTCGGAGGTCGGCGACGCCTGCGCCTTCCTGTGTTCGGATCGCGCCGGCTATATCACCGGCCAGAACCTGCAACTGGACGGCGGGGCCTATGGCGGCCTGATCTAGGCGGGTCTGATGATCCGGTTGCGCAGCACGCCGATCCCCTCGACGTCCAGCTCGATCTCGTCGCCCGGCTTCAGGAACCGCTGGGCCTCCAGGCCGCAGCCATTGCCGATCGTGCCCGACCCGAGGAACTCGCCCGGATAGAGCGTCTCCGATCGCGAGATGTAGGCGATCAGGTCTTCGAACTTCCAGTGCATGGTGCTGGATGAGCCCCTGCCCCACTCCTCGCCATTGACCCGCGCGATCATCGTCAGCGCATAGGGATCGGGCATTTCATCGGCGGTGACGATGCACGGTCCCATCGCGTTGCCGGTATCGAAATCCTTGCCCTTGGCCGGCCCCAGCTGCCCGATCATCTCGACCGCCTGGGCGTCGCGGGCGCTGAAGTCGTTGTAGATCGTGTAGCCGAAGATGTAGTCGCGAGCCTTCTCGACCGGCACGTCCTTGGCCGCCTTCTTGATGTAGCAGCCGTATTCCAGCTCGAAATCCATGGTGCGCGAATAGGACGGCCAGATCACCGTCTCCTCCGAGCCAATGACCGAGAACCGGTTGGCCTTGTAATAGATCGGCTGCTTGGCGAAGAGATCCAAGATGCGCTGCTCGGCCTCGGACGGTCCGGTGTCGTCCCTGACCTCGACGCCCTTGGCCCTGGCCCGCATCGCGCGCCCGGCGGCGTAGCATTGGCGCAGGTGCAGCTCGAAGCAGCTGCAATCGCGCATCTGCGGCGGCGGCTGAATCGGGGCTTTCAGCAGGATGTCGGCACGGTTCAGGATCGCCGTCTCGGGCGCGGACTTGACCGCCTCCATCGCCTTGTCGAGCGCGTCGTCACCCCCTTCGATCAGCGCCAGAATATCGGCCAACTCTGGCGCATGGCCCCCATGCCGCTGCTGGTGCGCGGCGGCCAGATCGACAACCCGGGCGTCCCCCTCGATGAACGCTCCGGCCCGGCGAAGGCCCCCGGACTCGAATGTGACCAGACGCATCGGCTCATCCTCTGTTGGCCGGGTTCTCGGCCGGTTCAAACATCGCCGCGGTCCGGCCTTCGGCTGGACGCGGCGATCTCACTCAAGCCGCGCGAACGCGCGATCGGTCCGTACAGTCAGAACGGGCGGAACGTCAGCTGCAGCATGATCTCGCGACCCCGATTGACGTTGCCGCTCAAGTCGGCGAGGCCGCCGGTCAGGGCCGATCCGGTGCGGGTCGCGATGCCGGTCTGAGGGACGTTGGAGGCTACGTCGACACGATATTTCTCGGTCAGATTGCGCCCGATCAACGCGAGTTCCCAGCGGTGGTCGTCGCGGAACACGCGAACGCCGGCGTTCAGGAAGGCGACCCCGTCCTGCTGGGCGCCGGGATGCAGTTCAGGGTGCGGATTGTATTGCGACTTGTAGAGCCCATCGACGTTCATGCCCCACTCAAGCCCGTCGATGAAGGTCTTGCCCGTGTACGCCGCGCCCAGTGAGCCGGTCCACTCTGGCGCATTCACCAGACGGCGCCCGGCCAGTTGCTGGCCCGTATACCGCCCGGTCGTCGGGTTCAGAAGCAGGTTGCAACCCTCGGCGAGGGTCTGGCCGATGTAACAGGTCGCCAGGAAGTTCGTATATTTGGCGTCATTGTAGTTGGCCGCGCCGCGGATCGTCAGGCCGGGCGCCCCGGCCAGTTTCAGCGTGAAGTCGCTCTCCACGCCCTTCACGGTCGCCGCGCCAGCATTGTTCACGCGGATCACCGGCACGCCGCTCGAGTTGTCGAGAGAATTCACCTGCAGGTTCGTGTAGTCGTAGTCATAGGCTGCGGTATTGATGCGCAGAGCGCCCTCAAACAGCAGCGCTTTCACGCCGCCCTCGAAGCCTTCGGCGGACTCCGGCAGATAAAGGGCGTTTAGCGGCGAGGTGAAAGCCGCGCCCGTATTGGTCGCCGCGGCGAAACCTCCCGACTTGAAACCTTGCTTGTAGGCGCCGTACAGGGTCAGGCGATGGGTCGGCCGCCACGTCAGGGTCACTTCGGGCGAGGTGTTCTTGAAGTCGGCGGAGCCGGGCGCCACAGGCTGCGGCGCGCCGTTTCGGCTGACCGCGAAATCCTTCGATTCCTTGCTCCAGCGTAAACCACCGGCCAGTTCGAGCGTGCCGGTGATGTCCCAGATCGCCTGACCGAACACCGATCGTGTCTTGCCGTCGATGGTGTGCAGGAACAGCGGCGCGCCCGCCAGGATGTTGCGGGTATAGGTCTCCAGGCCGGAGTCCTCGTAGAAGGCCCCGACCAGGAAATTGACCGGTCCGGAGAGCGCCGTGGCCAGGCGCGCCTCCTGTGTGAACTGGGTATAGCCGGTATTGCCGGTGAAGTCGTTGGCCGCCACCGAATCCGAAGGCGCGACGGCGTAGGTGTCGGCCCGGAAATCCTCGTTCTTGGCCCAGCCGGTGACCGAGGTCAGGGTGAGCCAGTCGTTCGGCCGATAGTTCATTTCCAGCGAATAGAGTTGCTGGCTATAGTTCCCGGCCCCTTCTGGATCGGTGAACCCTTCGGGCGAACCGACCAAGAAGGCCGGGTTGATATTGCCGTTGGCGTAGGTCGCGTCGGCGCGGCAATTGTCGACCGACAAGGCCGTGGCCAGGGCCGGATTGGCCGCGCCGCCGTTCAGGGCCGTCGATTGCGGGGCCAGCTGGGGCGCGCCGTTGGGACAATAGATCCGCTGGAACCCGCCGGCCTGATTGTAGCCGATGCCCTTGTTGTCGGCGTAGCTGAGCTTGAGCCGGGCGTCGAAGCCTTCGGTCGGCCGCCACTTTAGGGTCCCGCGGGTGAAGAAGAACTTTTGCTGCGGCCCCCTGTGGGTCGCGCCGGTCACCGAGCCCGGCCGAATCGCATTCGCGGCGGCGGCCGTATCGGCGATGTTGTCGCGCCAGCCGTCCATGTCCGCGCCATAGACGACCAGGCGAGCGCCAAGCGTGTCGGTCACGGGCCCGGAGATCGTCGCCTCGAGTTGCCGTTCCCCGGCGTTGAATTCATAGCCGCCGCGCACTTCGGACTGGAAGGTCGAGGTCGGGTCAGCCGTGGTGATCGAGATCACCCCGGCCGGGCTGTTCTTGCCGAAGAACAGCGCCTGCGGTCCCCGTAGGACCTCGATCTTTTCCATGTCGATCTGACCGACGCGGACCGCGCCGCCGCGCGACAGTTGAACGCCGTCGACATTGATCGCCACCGTCTGTTCGAAGGTCGGATTTGACCCCGCCGTCGTGCCGACGCCGCGCAACGCCACCGTGCCGCCCACGCCGCCGGACACTTCGCCCACCGAGATGCCCGGGGTCACCGCGCGCAAATCCTGCAGGCTGTCCACCGCGAGCGCCTTGAGCTGCGCTGAACCCAGAACGGTGACGGACACCGGCACCGAGATCGGCGCCTCGTCGCGACGACGGGCGGTGACGACGATGCCGTCGAGACCGGCCACGGCCTCCTCGGCCGGCGGCGTCTGGGCCCGCGCCAACGCGGGCGCCGACAACAACGACATCAGCGCCCAGGCCAGAGCCCCGCGCGATACGCCCGTCCTTGCGATGGTCATTCGATCTCTCCCCCTGCCCTCGTCCCCGCGTCTGTGGCGGAATCCGTTGGAGCCTATTGGATCGGCCCCGATGGCCCGGCCCATCTCGATGCTAGTCAGAGACTCCAGCGATCGCAACAAAAAGTCTGATATGCGAATATCATTCTACAATCCGAACACCAACCAGGGTGGATCCAGGCCAACGCCGCGCCAAGTCAAGCTCGACTAGGCGCCCCGCGCGGGCGTGACCATGCCCACCAGCGTCTCGACGAGGTCGTCCAGCGTCGCGGCGGGGCCCCAGAACGCGTGGTCCGGATGGGCGGCGACCGCCGCCTCCCGCGCCGTCATGATCGCGCGCAGCCCCAGGCTGAGGAACACCAGCCGACGTTCCAGGACCTCCGACGGCGCCGTGGCCAGCCGACGGATATGGTCCAAGCACCGCTGATAGCCTCGGTTCCAGCCGTCGCCGACGATGGCGTCGAAGGCCGCGCGGTTCTGCAGACTGAAGGTGCTGATAAACCGCAGATAGTCCCCCTCGCCGCCATCGCGGCCAAGATCGGTCGAGGGAAGGATCAGCACCTCCATCACCTCCCGCAGAGAATGAGGGCCGCCGCCAGCCTCGAGCGCATCGAGCCGGGCATTGCGGCGATCGTCGATCAGGCGGGCGCCGTCGATGACGAGTTGCGCGACCAGATCGTCCTTGGATCCGAAATAGTAGTGCAGCGAGGCGCCGTTGCGTTGACCGGTCGCGGTCAGGATGTCGCGCACCGAGACAGCGTCCACGCCACGCGCGGCGAACAGGCTCTGGGCGGCCCGCTTGATCGCGTCCCGAGCGATATCTGCTTTCATGGATTGACGGTCTAACCCAACCGTGAAAAATAAAGCAACTGTTTCATTCATTTGTTTTAGGTTGCCGTGGATCTCGACTTCACCGAAAAACGCGTCCTGATCATCGGCGGATCTAGCGGGATCGGGCTGGCCTGCGCCCAAGCCTTCGCCGCTCGCGGCGCCGACGTCGCGGTGACGGGAACCCGCGCGAACAAAGCCGATTATGGCGACGGCGCTTCGGCGCTGGAGCCGTTCGCCTTCTCGACCCTGAACGTCGCCACGCCGGGCGCGGTCGATCGCTGGATCCCGCCGTTCGAGGCCGTCGATGTCGTGATCCTGTCCCAGGGCGCCGTGGAGTACCGCCGCAAGGAGTTCGAGGCGGACGCCTTTCGTCATGTGGTGGAAGTCAATCTGACCAGCCTGATGGCCTGCGCCCAGAAGCTGGCGCCCGCGCTCGAGGCCCGTGGCGGAAGCCTGATCGTGATCAGTTCGGTCGGGGGCCTGCGCGCGACGCGCGGCAATCCCGCCTATTCGGCGTCGAAGGCCGGCGCCATCCACCTGACCCGGACCCTGGGCGACGCCTGGGCCGGACGAGGCATTCGCGTCAACGGTATCGCGCCCGGCCTGATCGCCACCAAGATGACCGCGGTCACGACCTCCGATCCCGCGCGACTTCAAGAACGCCTCAAGGGCATTCCTCTCAATCGGCTGGGCCGCCCCGAGGAAGTCGCCGGCGTGGCGCTGTTCCTGGCCTCTCCGCTCGCGGCCTACATCGTCGGCGAGACCATCGTCGTCGACGGCGGCCGAACCCTATCCTGAACATTACAACGAACGGAGACGGCCCATGGCCTGGGACTTCGAGACCGACCCCGATTTCGCCGCGCAGTTGGCCTGGATCGACACCTTCGTCCGCGAGGAGGTCGAGCCGCTCGACCTGATCCTGCAAAGCCCGTTCGACCTCGACAATCCGCTGAACCGCCAATTCGTCCGCCCGCTGCAACAGCAGGTCAAGGATCGCGGCCTCTGGGCCTGCCATCTTGGCCCGGAACTGGGCGGCCCCGGCTATGGCCAGGTCAAACTGGCCCTGATGAACGAAATCCTCGGCCGTTCGGTCTTCGCTCCGACCGTCTTCGGCTGCCAGGCGCCCGATTCCGGCAATGCGGAGATCCTCGCCGTATACGGCACCCCAGAACAGAAGGCGCGCTATCTGCAGCCCCTGCTCGCCAACGACATCGTCTCCTGCTTCTCGATGACGGAACCGCAAGGCGGCGCCGACCCGACGACCTTCTCGGCCCGCGCCATGATGAAGGGTGATCAGTGGGTGCTGAACGGCGAGAAATGGTTCGCCACCAACGCCCGTTACGCCAGCTTCTTCCTGGTCATGGCCGTGACCGATCCCGACGGGCCGCCGCATCGCCGCCTGTCGGTCTTCATCATTCCCAAGGGTGCGCCCGGCCTCGAGATCGTTCGCAACGTCGGCTATGGCGACCGCGATCCGGCTCATGCCTATCTGCGCTTCACCGATGTCGGCGTGCCGCTGGACCATATGCTGGGCGGTCAGGGCGACGGCTTCGTCGTGGCCCAGGTCCGGCTGGGCGGCGGCCGCATCCACCACGCCATGCGCACCATCGGCAAGGCGCGCCAAGCCTTCGACATGCTGTGCGACCGCGCCCTGTCGCGCATCACCCGCAACGAGCCGCTGGCCGACAAGCAGCTGGTACAGGAGAAGATCGCCGACAGCTGGATCGAGTTGGAGCAGTTCCGGCTGCTGGTGCTGCGCACCGCCTGGAAGATCGACCGCGAGCAGGACTACAACAAGGTGCGCGGCGACATTTCCGCCGTCAAGGCGGCCATGCCCAAGGTGCTGCACGACATCGCCGCGCGCGCCGTCTACGTCCATGGTTGCCTAGGGCTGTCGAACGAGACCCCGCTGGCCGCGATGGTGCTGGACTCCTTCCAGGTCGGCCTGGCCGACGGGCCGACCGACATCCACAAGGTGACCTTGGCCAAGCAAGTCCTGCGGGGCCGCAAACACTCGCGGGGCCTGTTTCCCGACTATCACATCCCGGCTCGCCGCGAGGCGGCGCTCGCCAAGTACGGCCTGACCGGCCGCGAGGCCGGCCTCAAGGCGGCCGTGGCATGACCATCGACCGGCCCCACGGGCTCGAGCTGGTCAATCTAAGCGATCTGGCGGCCTGGATGAACGGCCAGGGACTCGGCTCGGGCCCCATCGTCGAGGTCGTCCAACTGACCGGCGGCTCCCAGAACGTGCTGCTGCGGTTCAAGCGGGCCGGCCGCGGCTATGTCCTGCGCCGCCCGCCCGCCAACCCCCGCCACGACGGCAGCGACACGATGCGGCGCGAGGCGCG
>JAQGIN010000304.1 GCA_028291125.1 Caulobacter sp. | reverse complement strand
AGAGCCAGGTGGCGCTGGCCCATCCGGACAAGGAGGTGTTCTTCACCGAATGCTCGGCCGGCGGCTGGTCGGGCCCGTTCGAAGACAGCTTTGGCTGGCTGATGCGCACCCTGGTCATCGGCTCCACGCGCGGCGGCGCCCGCGGCGTCCTGCTGTGGAACCTGGCGCTCGACGAGACCCACGGCCCGCACAAGGGCGGATGCGACAACTGCCGCGGCGTGGTGACCATCGACAGCCGCACGGGCGCGATCACCCGCAATCCCGAATATTACGCGCTGGGCCAGGCCAGCCGGTTCGTCAGGCCGGGGGCGGTGCGGATCGGCACGTCGGAGACGGTGGCGGGGCTCTCCAGCGTCGCCTTCGACAATCCCGACGGCGGCCGGGTGCTGATCGTCTTCAATGCAGGCAAGGCGGCGGCGGAATTCCTCGTCCGCGACGGCGGCCGCTTCGCCAAGGCGTCGCTCCCGGGCGGCGCGGCGGCGACCTTCGTCTGGTGAGGGTTCGGCCGCTCTCTCAGAACGGCTTCAGATCCACGATGCGCTGGCTCTCGAGCTTGAAGCGCACCTTTTGCCCGATCTGGACGCCGTCGAGCAGGCCGTTCTTGCCGACGGCGAAGGGCATGGCGCCGGCCGGCCAGTTCAACGGGTCCACCGCTTCATAGGCGATCGTGACGCGTTGGGCGGTCGGATCGACGGCCTGGACGACGCCGATGATCTCGATCTGGTTGAGCGGGACTTGGCGGGCGGGGCGGGGCGCGTCGGCGGCCGGGGCCGGCGGCGGCGAACCGGATCCCGCGCCTCGTCTTCCGCCTCCGCCGTGGCCTCGGCCCCCGGTCGATTGGGCGTGAGCAACCGTCGCGGCCGTCAGGGCGATGGTCAGGACGGCGGTGGTGATTTTGCGCATGACCATCAGACGAGGGTTGCAGATCGCCGTCTCCTAATCGATGGATGATGCCGGACGAAGACCGTCGGGTTTCAGTCGTGAAACCGGAAGCCCAGGATCGGCCATCGTCAGGCCATCTTCATCGTCGTCCGCGGCCTTGCAGGCGATAACGCGGCACGAGAAGTCGTCGAGGGCGGTTCCACTGGCATCCGCCCTGAACACATCAAGATGTATCAAAACCGAAAATCCTGACATACTTCGACACAGCAAACTAAAGAACAAAATATATTGTGAGGTGGTGGCAGTTGCCGCAACAATAATTGGCAATTGTCGGGTATCGCTAAGCGCATCCTATGAAGAGATGCAGGCGTGCTCCGAGTGACCGGAGTGGTCATAGGGGGAAATATGAGGTTCTTGGTAGCTCTAACCGCTGGCGTGTGTTTGCCCGCGCTGGCGTCTTCGGCTTGGGCGCAGGACAGCGCAACGCCCCAGTCGCCGCCGCAAACAGCCCGGTCCCAAGCGGCGGACGGGTCGACCACCACCACCGTCGCCGACATCATCGTGACGGGCTCGCGCGCCATCCGGGATGGCCGCGACGCGCCGACCCCGCTGACCGTCGCCGGCGTCGATCAGCTTCAGTTGACCCCGTCCAACATTCCCGAAGCGCTCAACAAGCTGCCGCAGTTCGCGGGCTCCACCACCAATGTCGGTGCGGGCAACGGGGCCGGCAGCGGCCGGTCGAACATCTTCACCGGCAACTTCATCAATCTGCGCTCGTTTGGCGCGATCCGGACCCTGGTTCTGCAGGACGGCCGACGCGTGCCGTCGACGACGCTCAACGGACAGGTCGACACCAACACCATCCCGCAACTGCTGGTGAAGCGGGTCGAGATCGTCACCGGCGGCGCGTCGGCGGTCTATGGCTCGGATGCGGTCACCGGTGTGGTGAACTTCATCATGGACAGAAGCTTCACCGGCCTGAAGGGCGTAGTCCAGAGCGGCGTCTCGGACCAGGGCGACGGCACCTCGTGGAAGGTGGGTCTCGCCGGCGGTTCCGAAGTGCTCGATCGCGGTCACTTCGTCTGGAGCGTCGAGCATTACGAGAACGAGGGCCTCGCCTCGATGGCCGATCGCGGCTGGAGCGCGACCGTTCCCACCTATACGGGCCTCGGCTCCGCGGCGTCGCCGCTGGTGCTCACCAACAACGGCAGAATTTCGAATGTCACCAATGGTGGCCTCGGACGGACCGCCCCCTTCATCGGGCGTCAGTTCGTCGGCACGGGCACGCTCGCGCCGTTCACCGCAGGCACGCCGACCACGACATCCACCGTGCAGGTCGGCGGCGACGGGGCCTATTATCAGGGCGTCAACCTGGTCCTACCGCTCGAGACCAACCAGGCGTTCGCGCGCTTCGACTACGATCTCAGTGAATCGGCGACCTTCTACGTGCAGGCCAGCCTCGCCGAGGCCAAGGCCTATGGCGTTCATAATTCGGCCGAAACCCCGCAGAATTATCGGATCTACAGCGGCAACGCCTTCCTGCCGGCTGACGCCCAGGCGACGCTGACGGCGGGCAACACGGCCTTCTTCGGGCTGGGGCGCCTCAACAACGATCTGATGGCCGACTCGACCCTCGACCAGAAGACGGTCTCGCAGCGCTATACGACGGGCTTCCGAGGCAAGGTGTTCGGCGATTTCCGCTGGGACGTGTTCTACACCTACGGCCAGGCCGACGTGGATTCGGTCACCCATAACAATATCAACTATCCGCACTTCTACGCCGCGCTCGATGCGGTGAAGAACACGCAAGGCGCCACCGTTTGCCGCGTCGACATCACTAATCCGGGCCTCTATCCGGGCTGCGCGCCGATCAACATGTTCGGTGTCGGCAATCAGAGCCAGGCGGCCAAGGACTATATCTACGAAGACACCGCCTGGGCGGCGACCAACAAGATGCATGACTTCGGGGCCAGCATCAACGGCTCGCCCTTCTCGACCTGGGCCGGGCCGGTGTCGGTCGCGCTGAACGCCGAGTACCGCGAGGAGAGCCTGGTCCAGACGACCACGGCGAGCTCGCTCACCGTCCCCAGCTTCACCGGCATCCGTCTGGCGGCCCCGACGGCCCTGGCCTGGGCCTATCCCACCGAAGCCCCGATGACCGGCAAGAACAATGTCTGGGAGGTCGGCGGCGAAGTCCTGGTGCCGTTGCTCGAAGACAAGCCCTTCGCCCAGCGTCTCGCGATCAATGGCGCGCTGCGCTACACCCACTACAGCACGTCGGGCGGCGAGACGACCTGGAAGCTGGGCACCATCTGGCAGCCGGTCAACGATCTGAAGTTCCGTGGCGCGGTCTCGCAGGACATCCGTGCGCCCACCCTGTACGACCTCTTCGCGGGCCGTAGCGTCTCGTTCACGAACCTCAGCGATCCGCATACGGGCTTGAATGGCACCGCGAGCGTGATCAAGACCGGCAATCCCGACCTCGTGCCCGAAGTCGCTCGCACCTACACGGCGGGCTTCCTCTATACGCCGTCCTGGCTGCCGCGCTTCGCCTTGTCCCTCGACTATTTCGACATCAGAATCGACAATGCGATCGGCACCATCAACGGCAACAGCACGTCGATCCTGCAGGAATGCGAGACCTCGGGCGGCACGTCGCCGGTCTGCGCCGCGATCGTCCGGCCGCTGGCGTTCAGCGACAAATCGGCCGCCAACTTCCCGACCGCGGTGCTCAACGCCAACCTGAACGTGGCCGAGACCTACACGCGCGGGGTCGATCTCGAGGCGAGCTATAATTTCGATCTGGCGAACGTCGCGCCAAGCCTGCCCGGCGCGATCGACCTGCGCCTGCTCTACACCTACCAGCCGGACCTCGAGACCCGCACCTTCCCGACCTCGGCCCTGCTCAATCTGGCGGGGGCGGCCGGTCTTTCGAAGTCGCGCGTGGCGAGCTTCATCGGCTACAAGAACGAAGGCTTCAGAGCCGACCTGCAGCTTCGCTACTATAGCGGCCAAAAGCGGAGCGAAGATCCGAACCTGGTCTTCGCCGATCCGCCGCTGCCTTCCACCTTCTATGCCGATGTCGGCCTCAGCCAGGAGCTCAAGTTTAAGGAGAGAGAACTCGAGCTCTTCTTCAATGTAAACAATCTGTTCGACAAGGATCCGCGCATCTCGCCGTCGACGACTCGCGTGGGCATTCCAGGCACCGGCAACCCGGCGGTCAACGGCGATGACGTTGTCGGGCGCTATTACACGGTCGGTCTTCGCTTCAAGATGTGAGCCGGAGCCTCCACCTCTAAACCGCGCACCTCAAATCATCTGATAGCGGATGAATTTGGGGTGTGCGGGCGGTATTGTAAGCAGCTGCGGTGAAACGAGTTCCCATGGATAGGCGTACTTTCATATCGGGGGCTTCGGTCACGGCGGCAGCCCTGACCGCGGGCGTTTCGAGGGCCGCAGGTCTGGGCGCCGGTCCGGTCGTGCAGACCCGACAGGGCCTGCTCGAAGGATTTCAGGAAAACGACGTCAGCAAGTTCCTGGGCGTGCCCTTTGCCCAGCCCCCGGTGGGAGACCTTCGGTGGCGGGCGCCGCAGCCACCGACGCCATGGTCGGGCACGCGGGCGGCCAAGACCTTCGCGCCAGCCGCCATGCAACTGCCGATCAATCCCTCGTTCCGGACCGCCGGGACGTCTGAGGATTGTCTCTACCTGAACGTCTGGACCACCAGCCTGTCCAAGACCGCCCGCCAGCCGGTGATGGTCTGGTTCCACGGCGGCGGCAATATCCGCGGCGCGGCGTCGGAGGCGTTCACCGACGGCTCCAACTTGGCCAAGCTCGGTGTGACGGTGGTGGCGCCGAACTACCGGCTGGGAGCGTTCGGATTCCTCAATGACGAGGAGATGGGGGCCAATTTTGGGGTCCTCGACCATGTCGCCGCCTTGAAGTGGGTGCGGGCGAATATCGACGCGTTCGGGGGCGACCCTTCGCGGGTGCTGATCTTCGGCTATTCGGCCGGCGCCGTTGCGGTCCGCCATCTGTTGCAATGCCCGCAGGCCAAGGGGCTGTTCCATCGCGCCGTGATGCAGAGCGCTGGCGGCGAACTGCCAGTGAGCACGCCCGCCTGGACCAATGAGCGCTCGCGTGAAGCGACCCGCAACCTGTTCGAGGCGCTGGGTACGAACGACCGGGCGGCCCTGCGCGCCGTGCCGGCCGAACGGGTCAACGCCCTGTCCCGGCGGTTTTCCAACGTGCCGACGGTCGAGGGGGGCTTCCGGACGCCGACGAACCTGGCCTGGATGCAGGTTCCAGATGGCAAGGTGGTGATGGGCGACAGCTTCCCGGGCTGGGGGAGGGACGTGCCGGTGATGTACTCCTGCTGCCAGAACGAGGCCCGCTGGGGGATGGACGTGACCAAGCCCTACGACCCTTCGGTGCTGGACGTGATGACCCGGCAACTCGCCGGGCCCAAGGCCGACGAGGCCGCGCGCCTGCTGGACGCCCAGGGCGGGACGGTGCTGGAGAAGCTCGATCGTCTGTACACGATCGTGAACTGGTGGGAGCAGGCCTATGCGAGCCTGCGCCGGTTCGACCGCGACGGGCGAAAGCTTTACTACTACCAGTTCGCACGCGTCGCGCCGGGGCGGATCCAGAGCCATCGCCTCGCCTCGCATGGGACCGACGTCTACTACATCTTCGGGAATCTGATCGACGAAGGCCCGTACGATGACCTCGACCGGCAGATCTCCCGCGAGATGCAGCACGCCTACGTCGAGTTCGCCAAAACCGGAATTCCCAAGCGCCTCGACGGGGCGCTCTGGCCGACGTTCCAATCTAAAGACCCCCGCTATACGCGGGTGGGCGATGCGGTCGCGTTCGAGCCCTACCGCCTCGACCCGCTGCTCAGCTCCATCTATAGCCTGCGCCCGTCCGCGCCCGCATAGCGGGACGACCTACGCCTTGTCCTAGTCTTCCGGATAGAGGCCGCGCGACCGGCCAAACAGCCGCGCCAGGCCAAACAGCGCGTCGAGGTTTGGCGTCTCGACGCCCAGACGGCTGGCGATCTCCCGAGGCGCGGCCAGAAGTTGGTCCAGTTCGAGCGCCCGGCCGGCCTCGGCGTCCTGCAGCATCGAGGTCTTGAAGGCTCCCAGACCGCGGGTGACGGCGTTGCGATCCTCGCCGCGCTCGTCGATCCGGCAGCCGATGCGCGCGCCGATCGTCTGGGCCTCGGCCATGACGCGTAGCACGAAACCCGTGACCAGCGGGTCGTCCAGCAGGCGGTCGCACGTCGCCCCGGTCAGGGCCGAGATCGGGTTCATGGTCATGTTGCCCCAGAGCTTGTACCAGATGTCGCGCTGGATATGGTCGCTGCGGACGACGTCGAAACCGGCGTCCTCGAAGGCCTCGGAGACGATCGCCGCGCGCGCGCTCGCGCCATCCGGCGCGCCGATGATCAGGCGGTTGCCGGCCTTGTGGGCCACCTCTCCGGGGGCGGTGACCGACGCCGAGGCCTGAACCACGCAACCAACCACCCGGTCGAAGGGGAGGGCCATGGCGATCGCGCCGGTCGGATCGACGGCGGTCAGCGGCGTCGACGGCAGATCGCCGCCGCCGCCCAGCAGGAACCACCAGGGCACCCCGTTCATGGCCGGCATCACCAGGGTCGACGGTCCGACCAAACCAGCGATGCGCGGCGCCAGGTCGGGCAGGGCGGGGCCCTTCACGGTCAGGATCACCAGGTCCTGCGGGCCCAGCGCCGCCGGATCTTCGCTGACGGCGACCCTTTCGACGGCCTTGGCGCCGCCTTCCACCAAGCTCCAGCCTTGGGTCTGGATCGCTGTCAGGGTCACGCCGCGCGCCAGCACGCTGACGGTGTGTCCGGCCTTGGCCAGGCGCACGCCCAGCCAGCCGCCGATCGCGCCGGCGCCAATGATCGCAACCTTCATAACGGTCTCTCCTAGTAGCCGCCGCCGGCGGTGGGGGCGGGCGCCGGCGAACGCCCCGCCAGGGCCTGGGCCCCGGCGGCCAGCAGGCCGGTGTCCGTGCCGATGGCGACGAAGGTGCAGCCGCGCGCCAGATAGCGTTCGGCCAGGGCGGGATCGACCGCCAATATGCCCGCGGCCTTGCCCGCGGCCAGGATGCGGTCGATGGCGTTTTCGATCGCCGCCACCATGTCCGGATGGCCCGGCTGTCCGCGATGGCCCAGGGCGGCGGAAAGATCGCTGGGACCGATGAACACCCCGTCCACGCCCTCGACCGCCGCGATCGCGTCGAGGGCGTCCAGGCCCGCCCGGCTTTCGATCTGAACCAGCAGGCAGATCTCCGCGTCGGCCCGATCGAGATAGGCCGGGATGCGATTCCAGCGGGCCGCGCGGGTCAGGCCCGGCGCCAGGCCGCGGACGCCGTCGGGCGGATAGCGCATGGCTCGCGCCATCATCCGCGCCTCCTCGGCGCTTTCCACGAAGGGAACCAGCAGCGTCTGAAAGCCGATGTCGAGATATTGCTTGGCCAGGCGCGCGTCGGCGACCGGCAGGCGAGCGACCGGCGCCACAGCGTAGGGCGCGACGGCCTGCAATTGCGCCAGCAATCTGGGCACGTCGTTTGGCCCATGCTCGCCGTCGAACAGCAGCCAGTCGAAGCCCGCCCCGGCGCAGATCTCGGCGGTGATCGGCGAGGCCAGCGCCTGCCACAGCCCGATCTGGGGCCGGCCCTCGCGCAACGCGGCCTTGAAGCGATTGGTCAGGTCGAAGGGATCGCTCATGTGAACCTCAGGGCGATCGTGCCGAGCGGGCCATAATCGGCATGGAAGGTGTCGCCCTTGGCGATCAGGACCGGGGCGGTGAAGGAGCCGCTGAGGATGATCTCGCCGGCCGCCAGGCTGACGCCATATGGCGCGAGCTTGTTAGCCAGCCAGGCCGCGCCATTGGCCGGGTGGTTGAGGACAGCCGCGGCCACCCCCGACTCCTCGATCACGCCGTTGCGATAGAGCAGGGCGCTGACCCAACGCATATCGATCGTCTGGGGCTTCACCGGCCGGCCGCCCAGCACGATCGCGGCGTTGGCCGCGTTGTCGGCGATGGTGTCGAGGACCTTTCGCGTCGCGCCGGTGTCCGGATCGACACGGCGAATGCGGGCGTCGATGATTTCCAGGGCCGGCACCACATAGTCGATGGCGTCCAGCACCTGGAAGATCGTCACGTCGGGGCCGGCCAGCGGCCGTTTGAGGATGAAGGCCAGTTCGACCTCGATGCGCGGCTCGATGAACCGCTCGAAGGCGACGTCCTGGCCGTCCGGCAACAGCATGTCATCCAGCAGCGTGCCGTAGTCGGGTTCGGTGATATTGCCCGCCCGTTGCATGGCGCGGCTGGTCAAGCCGATCTTGTGGCCGATCATCCGCCGCCCGCCGGCGATCTTCGCCTCGACCCAGGCCTGCTGCACGGCATAGGCGTCCTGGATCGTCAGGCCGGGGATCTCGGTGGAGAAGTGGCCGATCTGGACCCGCGTGCGCTCGGCCGCGTCGAGCCGGGCGGCCAGCGCCTGGACCTGCGCCTTGTCTAGAACCATGACCATCTCCTCAGCCGGCGGCGCCGACCAGATTGGGGCGAACCGTCATCCGAGCAGCTTTCCCGGGTTCATGACGCCGTTGGGATCGAGCGCCTGCTTGAGCCGACGCATCAGCGCCAGTTCGACCGGCGACTTGTAGCGCGCCGCCTCGTCGCGGCGCAGGACGCCCAGGCCGTGCTCGGCCGAAATCGTGCCGCCGTGAGCGATCACCAGGTCGTGGACGACCCGATTGACGGCGTCCTGCTGGTTCATGAACGCTGCGGGATCGCCAGTGGCGGGAGGGGAGAAGTTGTAGTGGAGATTGCCGTCGCCGAGGTGCCCGAAGGTGATGAACCGAAAATCCGGCCACTGGGCGCCGACGGCCCGATCAACAACCTCGAGAAAGGCGGCGACCTGCGAGATGGGCACGGCGATGTCGTGCTTGATGGTCTTTCCCTCGGCGCTCTGGGCCTCGGCGATGTTTTCGCGCAGCGCCCAGAAGGCGCTGCTTTGGGCGAGCGACTGGGCGACGGCCGCGTCGATCACCGTGTCGGCCTCCAGGGCGTCCGTCAGCAGCGCCTCCAAGACCTCGTGGGCGGCCAGCTCGCTGGCGGGGCCGCTCAGCTCGATCAGCACGTACCACGGCGCCGGGGTCTCGACCGGCCGGCGCAGGGCCGGGAAGTGGGAGGCCACCAGAGTCAGGCATTCGTTCGACATCAGTTCGAACGCCGTCAGCGACGCATCGCAGCGCGCGCGGGCCAGGGCCAGCAGGTCGACCGCGTCGGCGCAGGTGCGAACGGCGGCGAAGGCGACGACGCGCGCGGCCGGCTTGGGGTGGAGCTTCAACACCGCGGCGGTGATGATCCCAAGCGTGCCCTCCGAGCCGATATAGAGGTCGCGCAGGTCGTAGCCGCTGTTGTCCTTGCGCAGGGCGCGCAGGCCGTTCCACACCTCACCCTCGGCGGTGACCACCTCCAGCCCCAGGCAAAGCTCCCGGGCGGCGCCATAGCGCAGGACGCCCGTGCCGCCGGCGTTGGTGGCGAGGGCGCCGCCGATGGTGCAGGAGCCCTCGGCCGCGAAGCTGAGCGGGAACAGGCGCCCGGCGGCGTCGGCGGCGTCCTGGACGGTCTTGAGAATGCAGCCGGCCTCGACCGTGATCGTTCCGTTCGGCAAGTCCAGATCGCGCACGCGATTGAGCCGGACCAGGGACAGGACGATCGCCGCGCCGGTGTCGTCGGGGGTGGCCCCGCCTGATAGGCCGGTATTGCCGCCCTGCGGCACGATTGGCACGCGATTGGCGGCGCACCAAGCCACCAGGCTGGCGACGGCTTCGACGCTGTCGGGCTGGGCGACCGCCAGGGCGCGGCCGCGCCACAGCCGTCGCCAGTCGTTGAGAAACGGGGCGACATCGTCCGGCTCGGTCAGCAACCGGCCGGAAAAGGCGCCCGCCAGGGCGTCGATGTCGACCCCCGGCGTCAGCACTTGGCGGCCGCGCGGTAGTTGGCCAGGAGGTCGGGGCGAACCCGCTGGTCGAAGCCCAGGGCGACGCGGCGCACTTCGGGGGTATCCATCGGCGGATGGCCCACGCCGTCCGCGCGCGGCGCGGGCCCGCGAACGACGGTGTTCTTCAGCCGGCCAAGATTGGTGATCTCGACCTCGATGACGTCGCCGGGATCGATCGACCGCGAGTGGGCGGGGGTACCGGTGCAGACGATGTCGCCGGGCAGGAGCGTGATGTAGCGGGCGATGTCGGCGACCATATAGTCCGGGCCCCAGACCATCTCCTCGCCGATGCGGGCCTCCTGCACGAGCAGGCCGTTGCGATAGGTGCGCAGCACCTCCTGGCGCGGATCGACGCCGGAGACCACGCCGGGGCCGATCGGACAGAAGCCGTCCATGCCCTTGACGCGCAACATCGACCCCTGGTCGGTGTCGCGGAAGTCCTGGGCGCCCATGTCGAGCACCGGCGCGAAGCCGGCGATGTGGTCCCAGGCTTCCTCGGGAAGGATGTTGCGCGTGACCTTGCCGATGATGACGGCGAACTCGCCTTCATAGTTGAGGTACTGAACGCCCTCGGGCTTCACCAGCTCGCCGTTGTGGCCGTTGAGGGATGTGGAGGGCTTGGTGAAATAGGTCGGGGTTTCGGTCGGCTTGGGGTTGTCGCGGCTTTCGATGCCTCGCGAGGCGTAGCTGAGATGCACCGCGATGATCTTGCTGGGCGCGATGGCCAGGGGCGGCAGATGGATCAGGTCGGTGGGATCGACCTCGCGCCCGTCGTCGAGCCGCAGGGTGCGCGGGTCGATCATCACGCCCCAGTAGGGCGAGCCTTCGACCATGACTCTGCGCCGCTCGATGCGGGGACCGTGAAGAACGCTCATCTCAGATGGCCCCCTCGCCTTGGGGTTCGGGCTGGAACCAGATGTTGATGTTGCCGGTGCCGCGGGCGTTCTCGTATTCGGAGATCGGCTCGCCGCGCGCGCGGCACGCCGCCCCGCCCATGGCGCCGACCATCTGCAGGTAGTGACCGCCCAGGCCCTCCCAGGGCACCTTCCGATAGACGTCGGGAAAGCGCTCGATGATCACGTCGTGGCGACCCTCGGCGAGCAGGGCCACCGCCTCGCGGTCGCTTTCGACGTTCTCGAGGCTGGAGACGTTCTCGGGGTGATAGATGCGGGGGTTCTTCTGCACCCAGTTGATGCCGTTGAACTTGTGGCTGAGCGCGCCCGAGGCCAGCAGCACGACGCGATAGGGGCTTTGTTTGATCGCTTCGCCGATCACCGCGCCCGACTCGAGGAAATGCTCGCTGTCGCAATTCTGGCAGTTGCTGACGGTGAGGATCTTCTCGCGCGCCTTGAGCAGGTTGACGACATTGATCGTGGCGTAGTGGCGCGGCAGGTCGGGAGCGTCGATGGCGCGCCCCATCACGCTGCGTTCCTCGGCGACCGTCTGGCACAGACGGGCGAGATCCGGCGCCCCCTGGTAGTCATAGTCCTGGCCGTAGAGATACCAGGGCATCTCGTCCGACAGATAGCTGCCCGCATAACCCGCGCCGGCGTCATAGAGGTGGTAGCCGGTCGTCAGCCAATGGGTGTCGAAGATCACCAGGACGTCCGGCTTGACCGCGTCGATCTTGGCGCGCAGGCGCTTGGCGCCGGCGACCAGGTCGGAGTCGGCCCCCGCGCCCATCTGGACGCGGAAGTCGTCGGTCTGCATCAGGCCCGGATGGTGCGATACGATCGCCGCGCCGACTATCTCACCCATGTCGCATCTCCTGCATGTCGGCTCAACGGTGGCTGAAGCTTGGCTTGAAAGCCTGTTTGGGGACGATGACGTCCTTGATGTCGCTGAAGAATTCGAAGCTCCAGGCGCCGCCTTCGCGGCCGACGCCCGAGGTCTTGCAACCGCCGAACGGCGCAGCCAGGTCGCGAATGCCAAAGCTGTTGATCCAGATGAAGCCGGTCTTGACCTGCAGGGCGATCGCCTGGGCGTGGTCGGCCTCGCCGTAGCAGACGCCGCCCAGCCCATAGTCGACGTCGTTGGCCAAGGCGATCGCCTCGGCGTCGTCGACGAAGGTCTGCAGGACGAGCACCGGGCCGAACACCTCCTGCTGGACGATCTCGGCGTCGGCCGCGACGTCGGTCAGCATGGTCGGCTGATAGTAGAGCCCGCCGAGGGCGTCGGGCTCGCCGCCCCACAGCACCGTCGCCCCGGCCGCCTTGGCGCGTTCGACAAACCCCGTGATGCGCTCGATCTGCCGCGGATGGATGATCGGGCCCACCTCGGTGGCTTCATCGCGCGGATCGCCCACCACCAGTCGCTCGACCACCCGCCGCATCTTCTCGACGAAGACGTCGCGAACCTTCTGGTGAACGAGGAAGCGGGTGCCGGCCAAGCAGACCTGGCCGGCGTTGCGGTACATCAGGGCCCCGGTCGCGGCCGCCGCGTCGAGGTCGGCGTCCTCGAGCACGATGAACGGCGACTTGCCGCCTAGCTCGAGACTGCAGGGCGTCAGATTGGCGGCGGCGGCCTGGGCGATGATCCGGGCCGTCGGCGCTGACCCGGTGAAGGAAATCCGCGCCACGCGAGGATCGGCCACCAGGGCCGCGCCGGTGATGGCGCCAACCCCCTGCACGACATTGAACACGCCGGGCGGCAGGCCCGCGGCGTCGGCGGCGTCGGCCAGCAGCGAGCAGGACAGCGGGGCCCATTCCGGCGGCTTGAGGACGACGGTGTTGCCCGAGGCGAGCGCGGGACCGGCCTTCCAGGTGCTGAGCATCAGCGGCGCGTTCCACGGCGTGATGATCACACAGACGCCCGCCGGGTCGTGACGCACGTGATGGGTGGCCTGGGCGGTCTCGATCACCTTGTCCTGCAGGGTCAGGGCCGCCTCGGCGAAGAAGGTCAGGTTGAGCATCGCCCGCGGTACGATGCCGTGCCGCATCCGTGAGAGCAGGACGCCCGCGTCGTTGGACTCAACCTCGCACAACAGGTCGGCGCGCTTGCCGATCTCCTCGGCGAAGCGTTTGAGGAACGGCAGCCGTCCTTCGGCGCCCAATCGCGACCAGGCCGGGAAGGCGCGCGCGGCGGCGACGACGGCGGCGGCCGCGGTGTCCGGCCCGCCAAGGCAAACAGCGCCCAACCGCCGCTGATCGACCGGCGAGAACAGCTCGAACGTCTCGTCCGACGCCACGCGGGCGCCGTCGATATAGTGCTGGGTGGAGACTTCGGCGTCGCCAAAGCGAATGGTCTTGCTCATGGATTTCCTCACCTAGCGCCTAGGATAGCGCGCGGGATTGGTCTCAATAAGCGAAAGGCAATGGTGTCTTATTCAGGAAAAATGCATAATAAGACATGTCTCCCCGGTTCACGCCCCGTCAGCTCGAGGCCTTTATCGCCGCCGCCGAGCTTTCGAATTTCGCCGCGGCGGCGCGGCGGCTGAACCTCGTGCCGTCGGCGATCAGCAGTCTGATCAATGAGCTCGAGGCGTCGCTCGGCTTTTCCCTGTTCGAACGCACCACCCGCAAGGTGACTTTGACCGCGGCGGGGCGCCAATTCCTGCCATCCGCCCTGGCCGTGCAGCGGCAGATTGGTCACGCCGCGACAGCCGCCGCCGATATTCGCCAGGCGGTGGTCGATATCGTCCGCGTCGCCGCCCCGATGGCGATCGCGTCGACGGTCCTGCCCAAGATCATCGCCCGCTATGGCCTCCACCGGCCGCGCACGGTCGTGCGGGTCATCGACACCGGCGTGGAGTGGCTCGCCGACCGGGTCGCCATGGGCGAGGCGGACCTGGCCTTGGGACCGGACCGGACCGTTCAGGCCGACATCGCCCGCGTTGAGCTCTTTCCGAGTCCGTGGGTGGTCTGGTGCTCGCCGGCCCACCCCTTCGCCGCCCGCACCCATCTGACCTGGCGGGACCTGCTCGACACGGACGTCTACGCCGCGGGGCACGACCACGAACACAGCATTCTGCCGCGCTTGCCCGAAGGTTCGGACGCCGCGCGCGTCGCGCCCGTCCAGGTCGTCGAGTACTTGTCGACCGCGCTGGGCATGGCCGCGGCGGGCCTCGGGGTCACCTTTTCGCCCGACTATGTCGAGCCGTTCGCCAGGGCCCTGGGCCTGGTGATGCGGCCGCTCATCGATCCGGTGGTGACGCGCACCGTTTGCCTCTATGCCCCGGCCCAGCGCGCGCCCACAATGGCGGTCGCGGAGTTTCGATCGTTCCTTGAGCGCCACGCCGCCGACGCGATCGCCTCACGCTGGGCGCCGTGACCTTCCGGCGGTGATCTGCGGATCAGTCGACCCGAGCGTCGCCGGGGCGTTCCAGCGGGGTCATCATCTTGTCGAAGGCGCCGTCCTTGTCGACGGCGATGTGCTTGATCGCGGCGAGGATGTGAACCAGCGTTCCCCAGCCCAGGACGGTGGCGGCGGCGATGTGGCCCCAGCGGGCGAGGACGAACAGTCGCTCGTCGGCGGGGATGGGGCTGGGGATCACCAGGTTGAAGAACCGCAGCGGCAGATCACCCGACCACGCCATCAGCGGACCGGTGAGCAGCATCACGACGATCGCCGCCAGCAACAGATAATGGAACGGCTTGCCGATGGCGTAGAAGGTCTTGTTCTGGCGCGGCAGCGGGCGGGGATGGCGCTTGGCGACCCGCCAGATCACCCGCGCCCACAAAAGGGCGTAGGCCCCCAGGGCCAGGGTGGTGTGCAGGCGCAGGGTGTGGTCGCGGGCCACGCCGTCGGCGGCCTGAATCGAATTGCCGATGAACAACAGGCTGACGACCACGGCGGCGGCGGTCCAGTGCAGGATGATCGAGATCCAGCCGAAATCGGCCTTGCCGTCTAGCCAGCGCATGGACGGCTCATTCCGGTTCCGCGATCACGGTGTTTTCGATATGGCCCAGGCCCTCGATCGCCACCTTGACGCTCTGGCCCACGGTCAGGAAGCGCGGCGGATGGAAGCCGCCGCCGACGCCGCGGGGCGTGCCGGTCGTCAGGATGTCGCCCGGTTCCAGGGTGAAGACGGTGGTCAGTTCCTCGATCATCGCCTCGAAGGAATAGGTCATCTCGCTGGTGTCGCCGTTCTGGCGCAGTTCGCCGTCGACCCAGGTCTTGATGTTCAGGCCTTCCGGCTCGGGCGCTTCGTCGATGGTGGTCAGCCAGGGCCCGACCGGCCCGTGGGTGTCGAAGGATTTGCCCAAGGTGCCGGTGGGCGAGCGGCGCTGCCAGTCGCGAACGCTGACGTCGTTGCAGACCATGAAGCCGGCGATGATCGAGCGGGCTTCGCGGCCTCGCACGTGCCGGGCGCGCTTGCCGATGACGATCGCCAGTTCACCCTCGTAGTCGAGCTGCGACGACGCCCGGGGCAGGTGGATCGGCTCGTAGGGGCCGTTCAGGGCGGTCACCTGCTTGTTGAACCAGATCTGGTGCTCGGGGATCGCCACGCCCTGGGCCCGGAGTTCCTCGATATGCGACCGATAGTTCAGGGCCAGGCCGAGAAACTTGCGGGGCGAGGCGATCGGCGGACCCAGCCGGACGCTGGAAAGCGGCAGGCGCCGCGCGCGGTCGGCGGCGCGCGAAATGGCCGCTCGGCCATCCTCGCCCGCCGCGATCAAGGGGATCAGGTCGCTGGGAAGGCGGTCGTCCCCGGTGGCGAGGTCGACGATCTCGTCGCCCTCGACTAGGCCGATCCTGGTCGAGCCGCCATCGTGAAAACTAGCGAGTTTCAATGTCTTACTCGTATCTTGTTAAGGTCGTTCGGTCTCGTCCGGCCGCCGATTGGATCAGTGATCGCCGCCGGGATCGGCGGTCAGGCCGACCGCTTGAATTCCGTGCATGGCGCAGGCCTCGTCATTGTCGGGAAGATCGCCGCTGATGCCGACCGCCCCGATGATGTCGCCATCGGCGTCGCGGATCAGGACGCCGCCCGGGACCGGAATGACTCGCCCGTTCGAGGCGCTGGCCAGGGCGACGAAGAAGGCCGGCGCGATCTGGGCCCGCTTGGCCAGGCCGCGTCCGCCATCACCCATGCCCAGCGCGCCCCAGGCCTTGCCCTGGGCGATGTCGGGCCGCAGGATTCCGGAGCGGTCCTGACGCTTGAAGGCGACCAGGTGGCCGCCGGCGTCCAGCACCGCCACGGTCAGCGGCTTCATCTTCTGGGCCGCCGCGTGTTCGAGAGCGGCGTCGACGATCCGCGCCGCGTGCTCCAGGTTCAGCTTGGTCATGGTGTGATTTTCCTCGTCGGATGGGGCGCGGTGGTCATAGTGGCAGGCTGGTCGCGAAGACGCGCGTGTAGAGGTGCTCGACGAACCGCCAGCAGCCGTCCTCGCCCAGCGCGCAGAGGCCCTCAAGATCGCCGATCCGCATCTGCAGCTGGGTCTCCGAGACCTTCGGCTCGAAGGCGTAATTGGTCAGGATCGCCGTGACCCGCGCCTCGACCTCGGTGACCCCGCGGACCTCGATGTTCGACCACAGGTGCCGGGTCGTACGCCGCAGATCCGAAAGTCGCTCCCGATAGAGGGCTTCGATGGCGACCCGGCCGCGGATCTCGGTCTCGCCCGGACGAAAGAGGCCGTCGTCGGTGAACAGCGCCGCCACCTGTTCGGGCCGACGGCGATCCACCGCCTCGCTGAACCGGTGGAGCAGGGCGGTCACGCCCCGGACGTCCGGATTGGCGATGTTGGTCTGGTTGTCGATCATCTTGGATAGGCTTTCTCTTCGCCGAACTCTTGGCGCGTCGCCGTGGGCCGGGCGGGTTAGAAGAAACCGCCGGCGCCTTCCCAGTTGGGGAGCAGGCGGCCGATGATCAGGATGGTGAACCACAAGGTCAGCGAGATCGCGCCGGTCACCTTGGTGACGACATCGGTGTCTTGGCCGGCCGGCAGGGCCAGGATCCGCTTGCGCGCGCCCAGTTCGAACCAGGCGATATTGGCGAAGGCGAAGACCAGCAGCAGAGCCTTGATCTGGAACGCCGGGTTCGACCAATAGTTGAACGGATCCGCGGCGAAGAATCCGACCCCGCTGACGACATTGATCGCCAGGCCAATCGCGGCGACGTGGCTGAAGACCAGGACCTTCGCCGGCGGGATCGACCGAAACCGACCCAGGAGCCGCAGATCGACGATCAGCATCGCGCCGAGCAGGATGCACAATCCGATGAAGTGCAACGTTTCGAAGGTCGGAAAGAGCCAGATGATATCCCGCGTGGCGACGCCCAGGGGGGTGTTGTGAATCCAGGTGAGGATCTCGTGCTCGCTCATTATTCCAGTCCCGGAGTTAGGGTGTAGGCGATCATCCGCCCGGCGATGATCGCGCCGATCCAAAAGACGGCGGTCACGATCGCCGCCACGCGCGCGCGCGTGCTCAGCTGCTGTTCAGCGACGTAGGGCTGCTCCGCGGCGAGGATCCGCCACATGACCCAGGTGGCGATGCTGCCGGCGAGGATCAGCGCGATCTTCAGCTGGAACGTCCAGTTGCCCATGTACTTGTGGGCGTCGGCGATGAAGAGCAGGGCGCCGGAGCTGACATTGAGGCAGACGCCGGTCCAGGCGAACGCGAAGAGCTCCCGAAAGAAGGTCAGCGGCATGAAGCGCGCGAATCCCAGGATCCGCAGGCTGGTCATCAAGCCACAGCCGACGACCAGGCTCATTCCGATCGCGTGCATGCAGAGCAGGACTGGATTGGCCCAGCTGGACGCGAGCACCCAGTGCGCTAGAGGGGTATTTTCCAGCCAAAGCAGAACTTCCAAGTCGGTCCTCCCGTAATCCGGCGTTCGCCGTTGATTTGCACCGCGCCGGCCAGCCGCTTTCGCTTCGGGGGCGAGGCGCGATCCTGGCCATTACGGGCGCGCCCTGTCGCTCACGCTTGTCGCGAGCGGCGACCGCGCTTTCGCATCGGCGATGGGCACTATTTCTTCTTGCGCTCGGCCGTTCGTGTCAAGATAAAATAGACTATAGGTGCTGATATGAAAAATATTACGAGCCCTATTTCGAAATGTATATTCGTGTATCGCTTAGATGTGATTGATATAATTCGACACAATCGCGCAAAGGCATAGAATTATAGGCGCGGGGATTTGTGCAGTCAGGGTGACGGCTCCGGCGGTTCGCGGGAAGCGCGCCTTAGGAGACGCCGCTGACCGCGGCGGGGGCGCGCGAGGTTCGCCGGCGTTTGGCCGGGACGGGACTGGGGGCGATCGGCGTCTTGGAAATGCCGCGGCGAAGGATGACGCACGCTTCCAGGCCGCCTTCGGCATGGTTGCCCAGCACCAGTTCCGCGTCGTTCTTTTCCGCCAGCATCTTGGCGATCGTCAGGCCCAGGCCGACCCCGTCGATGGTCGGCGTGAGGGCGGCGTCGAGGCGAACGAAGGGTTTGACCGCCTGGTCGAGCATCTCGGCGGGAATGCCAGGGCCGTGATCGCGGATCCGAATCCGCACCTCGCCCTCGGTCCACTCGGCGGAGACCTCCGCCGAGCCGCCATATTTGAGGGCGTTGTCGATCAGATTGGCCAGGCATCTCTGCAAGGCGCGCGGGCGGGCCTCGACGTCGCTTCCGCAACGTTGGGCGAGGGTGACCGACTTGCCGCCCTCGGCGGCGTCCTCGATCACGATCTCGAGGAGATCGTCGAGCGCCAGGCGCGCGAACGGCTCGTCGGTCTGATTGCTGCGGGCGTAGTCCAGCCCCTCGCGGATCAAGACCTGCATGACGGCGAGATCGTCGATCAGGCGACTGCGCAGCGCCGGATCCACGACCTTTTCGAGCCGCAGCCGCAAACGGGTCATGGGCGTCTGCAGGTCGTGGGTGATCGAGGCCAGCATCTGGGTGCGCTCTACGACATAGTCGCGCAGCTTGGTCTGCATGGCGTTGAAGGCTTCGGCGGCCTCGCGCACTTCGTTGGGACCCCGCTCGGGCAAGGGCAGGCGATCAAGGTCCCCTCCCAGCGCGCGGGCGGCCCGCGACAGGTCGCGAAGCGGCGCGGCGGCCATGCGGGCGGAAAAGAAGGCCAAGGCCGCGGTCCCGACGCCCAGGATGATCAGAAACAGCGGGTCCATGCCGTAGGAGCCGCCGATCTCTCGACGCCCACGCACCTGCAGGTGAACGGTTTCGCCGTCCCTCAGCTTGACGGTGATGACCCAGCAGTCGAATTGGTCGTGGGACGGCGACACTGGAGAACAGGACTGCGGCGTGGCCTGCCGGGCTTCGACGAGCGTCTTGAAGCGCGGCGAGAGCGCCCGCGCCAGTCGGGAATCGGTTCCCACGATCGTCTCGAGACCGCTCGCGCGGTGGATGCCTGGCACGCCCTTGGTCAGCAGTTCATCGCGAAGCGGCTTGGACGCGTTGTCGAGCAGCGACAAGACGTCGCCCATCCGATCGGCGAGGCGCTCCTGCCGGATGTGGCGAAGATCGGACACCCGTCGCGCGTCGGCCATGGCGAGGGCCAAGATCGCCGAGCCGATCACGCCGATCAGCAGGAACACGAAAAGCCGCCCCGCCATCGATCCGAAATAGCGACGCAGGATCATTCGAACGTCACCGGAGCGGCGAGGACATAGCCTTGGCCGCGAACGGTCATGATCAGTTCCGAGGCGCGCGCATTGTCGTCGACCTTCTGGCGCAGGCGGCTGATCTGCAGATCGGCCATCCGCTGGGCCGAACTGCCCAGGTCGCCGGGATCCTCGGTCAGGGTCACCAGCTGCTCACGGGTCAGAACCTGATTGGCGTGCTCGACCAGGAACTTGAGCAGGCTGTACTCGGCGCCCGAGAGCATGACCATGCGACCGCTGGCGCTGATCAGCCGGCGGTTCTCGAAATCGAGCGTCCAGTCGCGAAACAGGGCCCGCTTGGGCGGCGGCGCCTCATGGGCCTTCAGCGGCAGATAGGCGCGGCGCATCACGCTGCGCACGCGCGCCGCCAATTCTCGCGGGTCGAAGGGCTTGGAAATATAGTCGTCCGCCCCGACCTCGAGCCCGATCACCCGGTCGATCGCCTCGGCGCGGGCCGTGAGCATGATGATCGGAATATTCCGCAGGCTGCGGCTTTCGCGGCAAAGGGACAGGCCGTCCTGCCC
>JAQGIN010000256.1 GCA_028291125.1 Caulobacter sp. | reverse complement strand
TGGGCCCGCCATGATGTGACGGCCAACTACGGTCAGGGTCGCCATGAAGGTGTCGCCGAACGTCACGGCCTTGTCCTTGACCCGCGCCAGCTGTTCCTCGGTGAGGTTCATCCCTTCGGTGATGTCCTTGGGATAGCCTTTGGACAGTTCATGGTGAAACAAGCCGAATCCCGCTGCGGCGGCAGCCGCTACGGCGGCGATCGCCGCGAAGGCGGCAGCCAATGGCGTCAGAGCGACGCTCTCCGCGACCGCGGCGGCCGTGGCGGTTTCGGCGACGGCGACATTGGCCGCCGCTAGAGTCGAGGCCGCGGTCGTGGCGACACCCGCCGCGCCCGCCGCCGCGATCTCGCCTTCGGCCAAGACGGCTTCCGCGCCAGCCGCGGCCATCGCGGAGGTCGCCACGGCGGTATTCGCCGCGGCTTCAGCCGCCACCGCCGTCGTAGCGGTCACAGCCGTAGCCGTGCCGGCGGTATTGGCGGCGGCGAGAGCTCCGACTTCGGCGGCTGCAGCTGGCGCGATGACTTGAAGGAGGCCCAATTGAACGCCCACCCCCTTCATCACTTCGGAGAAGCCCAGGCCCTGGCTCTTGGCCTTCTGGAATGCGTCACCGATTTCCAACTTGGCGAACGCGTCCCCCAGCCCTCCCGCCAACTCAATCACCTGCTTCAGCGTCGTCGCTAGGGGCTGGGTCCCCGAGGCCAGGCCGCTGACTAGGTCGACGGTGGTCGACGCCAGCTTCGCGATCTCCGAGGCGCTGACCTTGGCCTCGCCTCCCACGGTCTTCACCGCCGTCGCCGCGCCCGTGGCGCTGGCGGCGGCCTGGCGATGGGCGGTGTCGAGATAGACGACATTGTCGGCCTGACGCCGGGCGGCGACGCCGGCGTCGAGCTGGGCCTTGGACAGGGCGCCCGCCGTCTGCAGCAGGCTCTGTTGGGCGGCGCCATAGGCCGCCAGGGCGCCGGTCGCGTCCCGAGCCCCACGCGCCATCGTGCTCAGACCGCCGCCGAGGCCGGTCACGGCCAAGGTCAGGGCCTTGACGGCGGGCTCCGCGGCGGCGGACTGGGTCCTGAGGTCGGCGAGCGAGACGTCGGACATGATCAGGCCTCCTTGGCGGGTTGGGCTTGGGTTTCGGCGATGCTGGTGATCCAGGCGCCGTCGAGGCGCTGGAGGGCCCGGCGTTCCCACGGCTCGAGGCGGACCATCTCGTCCTCCTCCCAGGCTCGGATCTCGAGCCGGGAGAGACGCGACGGGCCAAAACCGTTGGACGCGCGGGTGTTGCTCAGGGTCAGGAAATAACCCCACAGGTGGGCGGCCAGCGGCGGCAGCGGCGGGGGATTGGCGAGCCGCCAGGCGGCCTCGACATCCCCCTGCCGCTCCAGGCTTTCGAGGTGAACCCGGAGCGGCTGGCCGTCTTCCTGCGGGGCGCTCAGGGCGAACTGAGCCTCGGCGAAGGTGATCAGTTCGCCGACGAGATCTTCATAAAATTTGCGACGTTGTTGGACTGCTCCGTCACCTGGGCGCTGATGTCCTGGTTCGACTTGCACAGGGCCAGGGCCAGGTCGGGCGAGAAGGCCTCCTGGATGCCGCGCCAGCCGACCAGGCGCACGGCCGCCAAACGGTGGCCGAAGTCGATGTCGGACTCGACGGTGGTGATCTCGATCTCGGTCTTGCGGCCGCCGCTGCGGGCGCGGATCTCGGCGGCGGCTTCCCGGCGGCGGCGGTCGTTGAGCAGCCGGTTGACCTCCTCGGTGACGCCGGGCGACTGGCCGCCCAGCACCGACAGGAAGACGCCCGAGCCGTCGCCGTTGGGCAGGATGTATTCGAATTCGAAGGCGCTGCAGCTCTTGGCGCGGGCGTCGAGATCGGCCAGCGACACGGTCGGGGCGGCGGCGGCCTTGAGGGCGGGAGTGCTCATGGGATCGGGCTTTCGAAAAAGTGGCCCCGGCGCTACCGGGGCCATTGAGTTGCAGCCGAGCGGGATCGGTCGGCTGGTCGAGTGGCCGGAGCGTTGCGGCCGCGGCGCGCCGTTAGGCGGCGCTGTCCTGGATCGATAGAATGGTCTGGTCCGAGGCCAGGGCCGCGCCGCCGGCGGTGTTGATCTCGGCGGTGAACGGATAGGTGCGGACGACGGCCTTCTCGCCGTCGTCGGGGGCGTCGCCGGTGATCTTGATCTTCGACATCGAGAAGGTGACGAAGTCGCTGGTCCCGGTTTGGTTGTCGGTGATGACCAGCACCAGGGCGACCGGGGTCTGGCCGGTGTAGAGGTTCTGCACCGTCACGCCGTCGAACAGCGCCGTGAACGAGCCCGAGACGGTGATGCGGCCGCGCTGAACGTCCGGCGAGGTGTTGGCGCCGAGCACGGCGTCGAGGGCCGAGACGTTGCCGTTGATGGTCAGGCTGGCGCCGGTGATGTTGGTCACCGAGGCGCCGTTGAGGATGACGGCGCCATTGACCGCGGTCAGGGCCGAGGTGGTGGTCTCGGCGGTCGGCGCGGTCAGGGCGGCGGCGGCGTTGGTGGCTCGGGCCAGGGCCACCCAGTCGAAGCTGGCCGTGGCGTTGCCGGTGGCCGGCAGCGACAGGGCGCACTGCGACACCTGGCAGTCGGTGAACAGCTCGTAGCGGCCCAGGTCGGCGTAGGATTCCTCGACCGAGAAATAGTCGTTGGTGTGACCGGTCAGCGGCGCGATGGACTTCTTGCCGAACACCGAAATGGTGGTTCCGGAGATCGGGCCTTCGGCCACCAGGGCCACGCCGTTGACCGGCTTGACGGTGGCCACCAGGGCGGTGAGCCCGATGACCAGCAGGTTCTTGTTGATGTTGGCGGCGTTCAGCGTGCCGACCGACAGCCGGATGACGTCACCCGCCTTGAAACCGTCGGTCAGGAAGGAGCCGGCGGCGCGGGTCACGGTGTAGGTCGGGCCGGCGCCGGCGATGGTCACCGACGCGGCGGTGGTCGAGACGCCGGCGGTGAAGCCCTTGCGCAGCAGGGCGGCGAATTCCAGCGCGTAGGTCGAGGCCGACAGCAGGCCGTCGACCTTGCCGGTGGCCTTCTTCAGGCCGTAGGTGACGCCCGTCGACTGCTGGTGCGACAGGATCTCGTTGTTCTCGAAGGTGTCGGTGGGGGCCTGCCACACCGACGATGTTCGGCGGCGATACTGACTGCCGGCCGAACCGGGCACGCCCAGGCCCGACTGCTTGACGATAGCGACGCGTTTACTGATGCCCTGCGCGATAGCCATGGCGGGATCTCTCCGAATTAATAGGTGGAACGGAACCGGACCCGCACGGGCACGGCGTAGCGATCGCCGACGGCGGAGCCGGCGGCGATTTCGGGGGTGCGCTCGATCATCGTCACGACGCCGTCGGCCGTGAGAGACAAGCCGCGACGGAAGGTGGCGCGGATCAGTTCGGCGCGGGTGGCCGCCGGCAGCGGCCCGCCGTCCTGCGGGTACATCAGCGTGACCTGCAGGGATCCGCGTTGGATCACGGTCTGGCCGAGCTCGGGGTTCTCGGGCTCGGCGAGGAGAAGGCCGGCGCTCTGATAGGCGACGCCGGCCGAGGGGGTGTAGGCGGTGTTCTCCCACACGGTGTCCAGGGCCGGCGTCAGGCCGCTGAGCGCGGCCTCGAGGGCGGCGCGGATTTTCAGGGTGCTCAAGGCGGTTCCTTCCGGCGCCGCCGCCCGCGCGCCGGCGCCCCGCCGTCGGCGAGACTCCGGAGCGGCGGGCGGCGCGGTGAGACCGTCCCATGCGACCGGATGCGCCCGCCGGCCGAGGGCCGAGAGGCGATGTCCGCGTCGTGTCGGGACGAAGGGTGAAGCGACCCCGGGCTGAACAAGCCGGGCGCTCTAGGCGAGGATCGGGGTCGCGGAGGACGGTATGTGGGGCAAGAAAAAACCCCGGCCGGGTGGCTCGGGGTCTTCGAAGGGCGGCTCCGCACCGCTGAAAATCAAGGTAGCCTAAACGGGATTTTCGTCAAGCGTATTTTTCCGACTACCACCAATCCAGCGTCTCCCCCATCGCCACCAAGCCCTTGCGCAGACGGGCCTTGGCGGTCTTGGGATCGATGCCCGCGGCGGCGGCGGCGGCGGCCGGCGACAGATCCAGGCCGCAGACGGCGTCGATGATCGGGCGTTGTTTGGGGGTCAGGCCCCGGCGCAGGTTGCGCAGCTGCTCGCGGGCCTCGAACACCCGCTCGTGCGGCCCGCTGCTCGGCCTGCAGCGCTGGACGCGCGGCTGGCCCAGGTCGCGGCTGGGCGAGGTCAGCCCCTCGGCGGTCTCATAGGCGCGGCGGTAGCGTAGGGCGACCTGCAGTAGACGGCGGCCGTCGATCGGCCGCTCCGCGCCCGCCCCGTCGAGATCGCCACGCTCGAAGGCGGTCATCAGTCCCGTGCGGCCGCCCATCCGGCGGACGACTGCCCGCTCCCTCTTCAGGACCGCCGTCTGGTCGACGGGATCGCGGATCAGCCCGCCGTCCTCGCCGCGGGCCCAGGTGGCGATCTCGGTGACGACGTGCGCGACGGCCTCGCCTCGGTTCAAGGCCAGCCTCTCGGTCTCCCGCACGGCGGTCTCGGCCCATTGATAATCGGCGGCCTCGATCTGCAGGCGATCGGCCTCGGTCTCGGCCCGCCGGGCCGCCGCCTCGTGGTCGAGGATGGCTCGGCGGTTCTTGACCGGATTGGAGGATCGCAGCAGTTCGGCTCGGATGCGGGCCCGGCGGGCCTCGGCCATCTTGTCGAGCACCGCCTGGGAGGCTTGCGCGCGCGGGCGGTCGCTGGGCGCGCGGGCTTGAGCGACTGACTTTTGATTCATGAAACGGCCTTCGTATGGGAGGGAATGATCCGGCGGCGGGTGGCGTGGACCTCGATGGCGTGCGCGGCGCCCCGCTGGCCGGCGGCCTCGCGGTCGATCCTCGCCGCGGCGAGATCCTCGATCAGCGAGCTCATGGGCCTGGGGCCGGACCGCGATGGCCAGCGAAGGCGCGCCGCAGCCGATCCAGCCGGGCCTGGCGCTCCCGCTCCTCGGCGTCCTCGGCGGCGGCCCAGGGGGTGCGGCCGGGCCGAGGGTCGCCCAGCAGCTTGCGGGTCTTGATGTGGCGCGGAACGGCGCGATCGGCCGCCGTGCGGCGCATCTCGATCGTCGGCCGCGCCTGACGGGCGAACGCCCACCGCTGGACGTCGATCGGGCCGTCCGCCGTGAACGGCTCGGCGGGGGCGAGGACGTAGCGGACGGGCGGCGGCGGCGCCAGGTCGGGGACCTCGTCGCCCAGCAGGTCCGAAATGGCGAAATCGTCGAATGAGCGGACCAATGTCCCCTCCCCTTCAGGCGCCGGCCGAAAGCCCCCGGCGCATGGACTGGTGGCGTGGCCGGCGTGGCGCGGAGCGCTCAGCCGGCGGCGGGCCGCGGGCGCGGACCACAATCTTTCGTCGAGAGGCGGCCACCCGGCCGACCGGGGGTATTGGCGTGGAAGCCGGAGGCGGGATTGTCGTCGCGCCGTCGCCGCGACGGCCCCATCGCGCGCCACACACGCCGACAACCCTTGTCGCGCCTGGGATCGCCATCGAAGATCCGCGTTCGGCGGTTCGATCGATTCCGTGTTGACTGCGGCATTTCGTCGCAGGCAGAAATGTAAATTATGATTCGCGTATAGCGCGAGCCACGGCCAAGCTTATTTGGTAAAGAAAACGGGTCCGGGGAGCAGTCTGTGCGCAGTTCAGCGATAGCATTGGGAGATCGTCGACTTGCGTTTCTGATGCTCAATAGAGCTCTGGAGTCTGTGTCTCCGATGGGGACACAGAAATGCAGACGGACGATGCGCAAGCTCGACGGCGCGTTTAGTCCATCCGCTCCGATGCATGCCGACCCTATACCAGCGGCGACTTGGGTGACGGCGACGAACGAAGACGCTCGAGGCATGCTGAGGGCGCGCTGCGGTGTCTGTCCGCGGAAATGCAAGACGCCGCTCTTGTAGCCGCCGCGCGTGACCTTCAAACCGAAGGCCTGCCGCAGGCAGGTGTTGGCGGAACTGCGCGCCCTTCCGCCGGTGCCGTTCGATCCCGACGGGATCATCCTTGGCCGTGACGCGGTCAAACTGGCCTGGCTGAGGGCCAGGTGCCGCGCCTGCCGCCTCTGTCCGGACATGGCCCAGTAGCCGGGCGGCGGGCCCGGTCGAACGGCGGAGAGGGGGTCGGGGGCGGTGCTCATGATGGAAAAATTAGTCGGATAACTACGACTTCGTCAATCGGAAATTTCCGAATAGCGGCGCGCGCCTTCAAATCGGATATTTCCGTCATGGCCGATCAGTTGAAAGACCGAGTCCGCGATCGTCTCGACGTCCTGGGCATCAACGCCTTCGAGGCGGCGCGACGCATGGGCGACAAGACCGGGCGCGATTTCGTCAGCGACATTCTCAAGGGCCGCAAGAATTCCGTCCGCGGCGACAAGCTGACCCTGCTGGCCAAGGCGCTGGAGACCGACACCGCCTTCCTGCTCGCCGCCGCCGACGCGCCCAAGGCGTTCACGCGGATCATCGGCCGGGTCGGCGCCAATCCCGACGGCTCGATCATCTATACGTCCGCCGACGAGGCGTTCATCTGGGTCGAACTGACGCCGGGGGTTACGTCCGATGCTGTCGCATTGGAAGTCTTAGGTCATTCCATGCACACGCTCGCCGACGACGGATCGCTGATCTTTTTCGAGTCCCAGCACACGCCGCCCACCGCCGACATGCTCGGCGAGGCGGTGGTCGTCGAAACCGAGGACGGCCAAGTGCTGTTGAAACGCCTGCTGCGCGGTAGCGCGCCGGGCCTCTACGACCTGGCCTCGATCAACGGCCCCACCTTGCGCGACCAGCGCGTGGTCTGGGCCGCCGAGATCACCGCCATCGTTCCGCCCCGCGCCGCGCGGCGCCTGCTTAAGCGCGAGGACGTCGCCGCCTAGCGCCCGAGTCGGACACAACCGGACAGCCGCCTGAACCGAGGCCGATTTCCTCGCGCCGAGGCGTTCGAAGGTTTCCGATTCTCGAAGCTAATAATCGGAAAAGTACGATTACACCGGTCCCCCTTGCGCGGGAGCGCCGGACTTGGCCCGTTCTCCCGCATTGCCAAGAATTAATCTCCGGCGGCGGCCGGCGGTCGCATAGTCGGGGCCTCGCGAAGCCATGAGGATGCCCGAGCCATGACGCCACGCCGTCTGTTCCTGGCCGGGTCCGCCGCCTGCGCCCTGTTCCTGGCCGCTCCGGCCCTGGCTCAGCCCGCCACACGCCCCCTGCCGGCCCCGCCGGCCGGCGGCGTCGATCTGGCCGGCCTGGACAAGAGCGTGACCCCGGGGACGGATTTCTGGACCTACGCCAACGGGACCTGGGTCCAGGCCCACCCGATCCCGCCCGACCGCAGCCGCTACGGCGTCGGCGGCATCCTCAACGAGGAGGCCAACCAGCGCACCGTCGACCTGATCCAGACCGCCGCCAAGGGCGCGGCCCCGGGGACCGACGCCCAGAAGGTCGGCGACTACTACGCCAGCTACATGGATGAAGCGGGCGTCGAGGAGAAGGGAATCGCGCCGCTGAAGGCCGACCTGGCGGCGATCGCCGGGATCGCCGACCGCCAGGCCCTGGCGCGAGCCCTGGGCCAGGGCCTGAGGGCCGATGTCGACGCGCTCAACGCCACCGACCTCTATACCGACAACGTCTTTGGCCTGTGGGTGTCGCCGGCCTTCGACGACCCGACCCGCTACGCGCCGTTCCTGCTGCAGGGCGGCCTGGGCATGCCCGACCGTGAGTACTACCTGTCCGACGCCGCCGCGATGCAGGCGATCCGCGGCAAGTACCTGGCCCATATCGCCAAGGTCCTCGAGCTTGGCGGCGTCGCCGACGCGCAGGCCAAGGCCGCCCAGATCATGGCCTTCGAGACCAAGATCGCCCGCGCCTCGGCCAGCCGCGCCGACACCTCCGACGTGCAGAAGGCCAACAATCCCTGGAGCCGCGCCGACTTCGCCGCCAAGGCCCCGGGGCTGGACTGGACCGCCTATTTCACCGCCGCCGGCCTGGACGCCCAGCCGCGGTTCATCGTCTGGCACCCGACCGCCATCGCCGGCGTCGCGGCCCTGGCGGCCAGCGAGCCGCTCGAGGTCTGGAAGGCCTATCTGAGCTTCCACACCCTCGACCATTACAGCGGCCTGCTGGGGAAGGCCTTCGTCGACGAGCGCTTCGCCTTCTACGGCACGGTGATCAACGGCACGCCGCAGAACAGCGTCCGCTGGAAGCGCGCCGTCAACAGCACCAACGCCGTGCTCGGCGAGGCGGTGGGCAAGCTCTATGTCGAGCGCTATTTCCCGGCCCAGTCCAAGGCCGAGGTCTCGGCCATGGTCGACACCATCAAGGCCGCCTTCGTCCGCCGCATCGACGGCCTGGACTGGATGGCCCCCGAGACCAAGGCCGAGGCTCGGCGAAAGGTGGCGGTGCTGAAGGTCGGGGTCGGCTATCCCGACCAGTGGCGCGACTATGCCGACCTGAAGATCGTCCGCGGCGACCTGGTCGGCAATGTCCAGCGCTCGGACCTGTTCCAGTACCGCTACTGGCGGTCCAAGCTGGGTCAGCCGGTCGATCGCGGCCAGTGGGTGATGACGCCGCAGACGGTCAACGCCGTGAACCTGCCGATCCTCAACGCCCTCAACTTCCCGGCCGCCATCCTGCAGGCCCCCTATTTCAGCGCCGCGGCCGACCCGGCGGTGAACTACGGCGCGATCGGCGCCACCATCGGCCACGAGATCAGCCACAGCTTCGACGACCAGGGCGCGCAGTTCGACAGCCAAGGCCGCCTGCGCAACTGGTGGACGCCGGCCGACTTCGAGCACTTCTCGGCCGCGGGCGGCAAGCTGGCGGCCCAGTTCGACGCCTACAAGCCGTTCCCCGACCTGGCGGTGAACGGCAAGCAGACCCTGAGCGAGAACATCGCCGACGTCGCCGGCCTGGCCGCGGCCCACGACGCCTATCTGGCCTCGCTGGGCGGCAAGCCGGCCCCGGCGATCGGCGGCCTGAGCGGCGACCAGCGCTTCTTCCTGGCCTTCGCCCAGAGCTGGCGGGAATATTCGCGGCCGGCGGCGCTGCGCCAGCAGCTGGTCACCGACGGCCACGCCCCCGACCAGTACCGCGCCGACACCGTGCGCAATCTCGACGCCTGGTACCCGGCCTTCGCGGTCAAGCCGGGCGAGGCGCTGTATCTGACGCCGAACGACCGGGTGAAGATCTGGTAGGGCGAACTGAGGCCGTCGAAGGGTCGGGAATACTCGCCATGGATTCAGGGGCCATGCCGACGGCGCACGCCGCGGACAAGCATCCGGCGATCGGCGTGCTGCTGCGCGAATGGCGCGGTGTCAGGCGGATGAGCCAACTCGACCTCGCGCATGAGTCCGGTGTGTCCGGACGCCATCTCGGGTTCATCGAAACCGGAAGGGCGCAGGCGAGCCGGGAGGTCGTCTCGCGGTTGGCCGAGGCGCTCTCTCTGCCGCTGCGAGAGCAGAACGCCCTTCTCCTGGCGGCCGGATATGCGCCGCACTATGGCGAAAGCACGCTCGCCAGCCCGAGCATGGAGCGCCTGAGTCAGGCGATCGGCCTGATCCTGCGGCATCAGGAGCCCTATCCAGCCTTCGTCATCAGCCGCCACTTCGATGTCCTCGCGGCCAATGACGCGGCGGTGCGCATCAACGCCTTCCTGCTGGAGGGCCAGCAGAGCGCGCACGCCAACCTGCTGCACCAGGTCTTCGATCCCCAGGACTTCCGGCGCGTCATCCTGAACTGGCCCGAGGTCGCGGCGAAGTTCATCCGTCAGCTGCAGGACGAACTCGTCGCCGCGCCATCCGACAGAAAGGCCCGCCAGCTCCTGGCAGACGTGCTGAAATATCCGGATGTCCCGGCGGCGTGGCGTCTTCGCCAATTAGGCCCCGAGCCGGAGCCCGTGCTCACCATGGTTTTCAAGAGCCGCGCCGGCCCCCTGCGCTTCTTCGAGACGATCACCACCTTCGCCGCGCCTCGGGACGTCACCCTGGACGAGCTCCGCATCGACTGCGCCTTCCCGGCCGACGAACACACCGCTTCTGTGTGCGCCAGATTGGCGGCCGGCGAGTTGATGTGACGGACGCGGCCATGACCTCGGAGGTAGTTGCGGCGCTTGTCGCGGGCCCGCACTTGTCCACGCATTACCTATCGGGAGGAATCGATCATGCAGGTTTGGCTCAAGGCGGCGTCGGTGTTCGTGGCGATGATCGGGACGGTGGCGAACGCCGCTCCTCTCGATGCGGAACACACGGCGCTGGCCAGATTGTCCGGACACTGGTCGGTGAAGCAGACCCTGTGGACGACGCCAGGCGCGCCGCCCGCCGTCGATCCGGGGGACGCCGATTTCGCGATGGTGCTCGATGGCAGCCGCCTGCGGCAGACCCTCCGCGTCGCGGCCAAGGACAAGCCGTTCGAAGGTTTCGGCTACATTGGCTACGACACGGTCGACAAGACGTTCTTCAGCGCCTGGATGGACGTGAGCTTCACCGGCCTCATCGTCGCGAAGGGCGACTACGACGCCGCCGTCAAACGCTACACCTTCAAGGGGCAGGTTCCGGATTCCACCCGGCCAGGAACGACGTTCTTGCTGCGCGAGGTGATGTCGATCACCGACAACGACCACTTCACCTACGACTACTACGAGACCCACGACGGCAAGGAATCGCTGGTCGTCGCGTTGGAATACACCCGCAGTCGCTAGGCGGGCGCGCTCCCCTCGCCTACCAGGCGCCGGTGTTGGGCATCGAGACCCAGGGCTCGGCCGGGGCGAGGTGGCCGTCCTGCAGCAGCTCGATCGAGATGTTGTCGGGCGAGCGCACGAAGGCCATGTGGCCGTCGCGCGGCGGGCGGTTGATGGTCACGCCCAGGTCGGCCAGGCGCTGGCAGGCGGCGTAGATGTCGTCGACCTGATAGGCCAAGTGGCCGAAATTGCGGCCGCCCTGGTAGTCCTCGGGATCCCAGTTGTAGGTCAGCTCGACCAGCGGGGCCTTGGTGGTCTGGGCGGTCCCGGCGTCGCCCGGGGCGGCCAGGAACACCAGGGTGAAGCGGCCCTTGTCGTTCTCCATCCGCGACGTCTCGACCAGGCCCAGGCCCTGGCAATAGAACCGCAACGAGGCGTCGAGGTCGCGAACCCGGACCATGGTGTGCAGATAGCGCAAGGGACTCTCCTCGAAAGCTTGGAACGGCGTACTCATAACGCCGTCCAGGGGAAAGCAAAGGCCTCTCCCTCTCCACTCATCATCCCCGCGAAAGCGGGGACCCAGGCTTTTTCTGAAGGGCATGGCGCTCGACGATAAAACACCTGGGTCCCCGCTTTCGCGGGGATGGGCTTTTGAGGGACGCTCGGCCCAGGGGCTAGGCCGTGACCGGCTTCTCGCGCGTCTGACGCCGCCAGAGGGCCGCGTATTCGCCGCCGGCGGCCAGCAGGGCGGCGTGGTCGCCACGCTCGACCACCTTGCCGCGGCGCAGGACGACGATCTCGTCGGCGTCGGCGATGGTCGACAGGCGGTGGGCGACCACCAGGGTGGTGCGGCCGGCCCGGGCCTTGCGCAGGGTGGCCTGGATGGCGGCCTCGGTGCGGCTGTCCAGGGCGCTGGTGGCCTCGTCGAGGATCAGCACCCGCGGCCCGGCCAGCAGGGCGCGGGCGATGCCGACCCGCTGGCGCTCGCCGCCCGACAGCTTCAGGCCGCGCTCGCCGACCTTGGTGGCCATGCCCTCGGGCAGGTTGCGGATGAAATCGCCCAGTTCGGCCCCCTCGGCGGCCGCCCAGATCTCGGCCTCGCTGGCCCCGGGCCGGCCAAAGCCAATGTTGATAAGCAGAGTGTCGTTGAACAGGGCGACGTCTTGCGGCACCAGGGCCACCGCTCGCCGCAGCGAGGCCTGGGTCAGGGCCCGCAGGTCGTGGCCGTCGAGGGTCACCCGTCCGGCCTGGGGATCGATCATCCGCAGGGCCAGCCGCACCAGGGTGGTCTTGCCAGCCCCGGATGGGCCGACAATGGCCACCGTGGTTCCCGGCTCGGCCGAGAAGCCGACCTCGGCCAGGCCCTCGGACCGCGCCCCATGGCGGAACGACACCGCCTCGAAGCGCACCGCCCCGCCGCGCTGGTCGGCCGAGGGCGGCAGGTCGATGGCGTCGGGGGCGTCGGCGACGTCCGGCTTCTGGCGCTGCAGGTCGAGCATGGCCTCCATGTCGATGAACGATTGGCGGATCTCGCGATAGGCGAAGCCGAGGATGTTCAGCGGCGCGTAGAGGTTGATCAGGATCAGCACCGAGGCGGTGACGTCGCCGGGGCCGATGCGGCCGGCCTGGGCGGCGGCTCCGGCCAGCACCGCCATCGCCCCTAGGCCCAGGCTCATGATCAAGGACTGCACGACATTGAGCAGGGTCAGGGAATTGGTGGCCTGGACCTGAGCGACGCCATAGGTCTTCAGGGCGCTCTCGTAGCCGCCCACCGCCCGGCCCTCGCCGCCGAACGCCTTGACGGTCTCGTAGTTGATCAGGGCGTCGACGGCGCGGCCGGCGGCTTCGGCGTCGGCCTCGTTGAGGATGCGGCGATGACCGATCCGCCAATCGGAGATGGTGAAGGTGGCGACACCGTAGATCAGCACCGTGACCACGGCGACCAGGGCGAAGCGCCAGTCATAGGCCTTGGCCAGCACCACGGCGGCGATGACCAGCTCGACGGCGGTCGGGGCTAGGTTGAACACCAGGCTGCGCAGCAGGAAGTCCATCGACCGGGCGCCGCGGTCGATGACCCGCGACAGCGAGCCGGTGCGCTTGGTCTGGTGGAAGTCGATCGACAGCGACAGGGCGTGGGCGAAGGTCTCGACGGCGGCGCGGGTCTGGGCGGCCTGGGCCACCGGGGTGAACACCGCGTCACGGGCCTGGGGCGCGGCCGCCGAGATGAACCGCACCAGCGCCCAGCCGGCGGCCAGGCTGGCGAACGACCAGGCCACGGTCTCGGCCGCCCCGGCCCCCTTGGCCAGGCGGTTGACCGCCGCCCCCAGCAGTAGCGGGGCCAGCACCCCCAGCACCTTGCCGACGAAGGTGAAGACCAGGGCCGCGCTCAGCCGCCAGCCCAGGCCCGGCGCCTCCGAGCGCAGCACCAGCCGGAACAGGTCGGCCATCGCCGCCCAGGCGTCGGCGCGGGGCTCGGGCGGAGCCGTCCCGCCGGGCGTCGCCGGACGGCTGGACGGGGCGGAGCCATAACCCCTCATGGCGCGACGGGGTCGATGATCTGGGTGGTCTGCACGCCGCCGCCCGGGGTCATCCAGTCGACACGCCAGCCGGACGCGGTGCGCCGGGAGAGCACCGGTCCGCTGGTCAGGGCCGGCGGCGGCGTGGTCTCGACGGTGATCAACTGCTCGCCGCCCTCGCCCGCCACCTGGATGGCGTGGTCGCCGCCGGTCAACGGCTGGGTCAGGGAGAAGGCGAACCGGCCCTCGTCGTCGGCCTTGCCCTCGGCGCGCGGCGCGCGGTCGATGCGCACGCCCAGGCCGGCGCCCGGTGTCGCCACCCCGGAAATCACCGCCCCGCCGCCCTGGTCGTAGTCGATGGCCAGAATGCGCGGCGCGGCCGAGGACGGCGCCAGGCGATAGGCCCCGGCCCCGGCCCGCAGCAGCGCCACCTCGCCCTCGGGCGTGACCATCACATAGCCCTCGGCCTGGACCGTGCGGCCGGCCTTGGTCATCGACAGACCGAACAATCGCACCTGGTCCGCCGCCGGGACCGCTGCCCGCCAGCGGCCGCCAGCGTCGGCCCCCGTGGTCACGGTCTGACCGGTGGGCGAGCCGAGCCGCACACTGGCGTCGGGCGCGGCCTCGCCGACCAGAATCAGACCGCCGTCGCGGCGCGCGCTGGTCACCCGCGGCGGCCGCACATAGCCGGCCTCGAACTGTTCGCGGCGGTCGGCCCCCGCCCCAGGCTCCTTGCGCCAGGCGCTCTTGCCGCCGGCGTCGCAGGCCGACAGCGCCGCGGCCAGGCCCAGGGCCGCGACCGGCGCGATCCAAAGCGCGAAGGGCGCCTTGCCACGGCGCGGTCGAATCCTGATCATGCGAACCCTGGTGATCGCGCGCTGACGCACGCGCCTCTTTCGATTGCCGCCAACCGGCGCGCCCGCGGGCGCGCCGTTGTGTTCTGGAGTGGACGACGATGTCTCATGAGTCTAGCCGCCTGGACTCGGTCTGCGTCTATTGCGGATCCGCCGACGCCGTCGATCCCAGCTTCCTGACCGCCGCCCACCAGATCGGAGCCAGCTTCGCCACGGCCGGACTGCGGCTGGTCTATGGCGGCGGCGGCGTCGGCCTGATGGGGGCGACGGCGCGGGGCGCGCACGCGGCCGGCGGCCGGGTGCTGGGGATCATCCCCAAGTTCCTCAAGGGCCGCGAGCAGCCGTTCGACGACGTCGAGACGGTGGTCGTCACCTCGATGCACGAACGCAAGATGATGATGTTCGAACAGTCGGACGCCTTCGTCGTGCTGCCCGGCGGCATCGGCACGCTGGAGGAGGTCATCGAGCTGTTGTCCTGGCGGCGGCTCGACCTGCACCAGAAGCCGATCGTCTTCTACAATCCCAAGGGCTTCTGGGATCCGCTGTTCACCCTGCTTCGGCACACCATCGACCAAGGCCTGACCCCGCCGGCCCTGGCCGAATGCTGGCGGACCGTCACCCGCCCCGAGGACGTCACGCCCGTCGTCCTGGCCTGGCGGGACGAAATCTACCAGGCCGGCGCCGCGGCCCCGCTCAGCCTGTTGACTTAGTTTTCAAAAACTACGCACTATCCGCGCGCGCCGAATCTCCCATCGGCGTGGGATAGGAGATGACCATGCGTAATCTAGTTCTCGGCCTGATCGCCGCCGCGTCGCTCGGCGGCGCCGCCTCCGCCGCGCCGAGCGAGGGCGCCTGGCTGACGCTGAAGACCGCCACCACCGCCGACCACCTGGCCCAGGACGGCGCCCTGTGGCGCTGCAAGGCCGAGACCTGCACCTCGTCCAAGGTCAAGGCCCTGCCGTCGAGCCGCGCCTGCCGCAAGGTGGCCGGGCAACTGGGTGCGGTGGCCACCTTCACCTATCGTGGCGAAGCCCTCGACGAAGCGGCCCTGGCCGACTGCAACGCCGCCGCCAAGCCCAGCTAGGACGGTCAGGCGGTCTCGCCGGACAACCGGCG
>JAQGIN010000279.1 GCA_028291125.1 Caulobacter sp. | reverse complement strand
CCCTCGACGCCTTCGTCGACGAGGAAGGCGTCCATCTCGAAGTCGTCCTTCAGATAGCGCGACGACTTGCCCTTGGCGGCTTTGTAGAGCGGCGGCTGGGCGATGTAGATGTAGCCGCGCTCGATCAACTCGGGCATCTGCCGGTAGAAGAAGGTCAGCAGCAGGGTGCGGATGTGGGCGCCGTCAACGTCGGCGTCGGTCATCAGCACGATCTTGTGGTAGCGCACCTTGTCGGCGTTGAAGTCGTCGCGGCCGATGCCGGCCCCGAGCGCGGTGATCAGGGTGCCGATCTGGTCGGACGACAGCATCTTGTCGAACCGGGCCCGCTCGACATTGAGGATCTTGCCGCGCAGCGGCAGCACGGCCTGGTTCTCGCGGTTGCGAGCCTGCTTGGCCGAGCCGCCGGCGCTATCGCCCTCGACGATGAAGATCTCGGACTTAGCCGGATCGCGTTCCTGACAGTCGGCCAGCTTGCCGGGCAGGGAGGTGATGTCGAGCGCGCTCTTGCGGCGGGTCAGTTCGCGGGCCTTGCGGGCGGCTTCACGGGCGGCGGCGGCCTCGGCGATCTTGCCGACCAGCTGCTTGGCCTCGTTGGGATGCTCCTCGAACCAGGTCGCCAGGCCTTCCTGCACCAGGCCCTCGACGGCCGGGCGGACCTCGGACGAGACCAGCTTGTCCTTGGTCTGGGAGCTGAACTTGGGATCCGGAACCTTGACCGACAGCACGCAGGTCAGGCCCTCGCGGGCGTCCTCGCCGGTGACCGAGACCTTTTCCTTCTTGGCCATGCCCGAGCTTTCGGCATAGCCGGTGATCACCCGGGTCATCGCCCCGCGGAACGCCGACAGGTGGGTGCCGCCGTCCTTCTGCGGGATGTTGTTGGTGAAGCACAGCATGTGCTCGTGGTAGCTGTCGTTCCACCACAGGGCCAAGTCGATCTCGACCTTGTCCTTCTTGCCGCGGATGACGATCGGGGTCTTCAGGAGCGGGGTCTTGGCCTTGTCGAGGTGGCGCACGAAGGCCTCGATGCCGCCCTCGTAGTGCAGCACTTCCTCCCACGGCTCGGCGTCGCGCAGATCCTTCAGCCAGATGGTGACGCCGGAATTGAGGAAGGCCAGCTCGCGCAGGCGGTGCTCCAGCGTCTTCCGGTCGAATTCGATGAAGGCGAAGGTCGTCAGGGACGGGAAGAAGGTGATCTCGGTGCCGGTCAGGAAGTCGCCGGCCTTCTGCTGGCCTTCCGGCCGGCGCGGCGAATCGCCGGTCACCACCAGGGGCGAGACCGCGTCGCCGCGCTCGAAGCGCATCTGGTGGGCCTTACCGTGGCGGTGGATCTTCAGCTCCAGCCAGTCGGACAGGGCGTTGACCACCGAAACCCCGACCCCGTGCAGGCCACCGGAGACCTTGTAGCTGTTCTGGTCGAATTTCCCGCCGGCGTGCAGCTGGGTCATGATGACCTCGGCCGCCGAGATGCCCTCGCCCTCGTGCATGCCGACCGGGATGCCGCGGCCGTCGTCAGTGACCGTCACCGAGCCGTCGGCGTTGAGAATCACCTCCACCCGGGTGGCGTGGCCGGCCAGGGCCTCGTCGATGGCGTAGTCGACCACCTCGTAGACCAAGTGGTGCAGGCCCGAGCCGTCGTCGGTGTCGCCGATGTACATGCCCGGGCGCTTGCGCACCGCGTCCAGGCCCTTGAGGACCTTGATCGAGTCCGCGCCATATTCGGCGGCGGCGTTTTCGGTCAGTTGTTCGGACGACAAGGATTCGGGAACGGGGGCGTCGGCGGGAACTTCGGTCTCTTCGGTCATACGTCTTCCAGAGTGGTCAGGCCGGCATCGCCCACGCGAACGCCCAGAGCCCGACCCTTGAGGTGGTCGAACAGCGACTCGTCCGTGCCGGTGAGAAAGGCCTGCAGTCCGAGCGCCGTGATTTCGTCGGCCAAGGCGGCCCGCCTTTTCAGGTCGAGGTGCGCGGCGACTTCGTCGAGCAACAATATAGGATTCGGCGCGTCATTAGCACGCGAAAGTCGCGCCGCCTGGGCCAAAACCAGGTTCAGAATCAGCGCCTTCTGCTCGCCGGTCGAACATTCGGCGGCGGGACGGTCCTTGTCGGCGTGAACCACGACCAGATCGCCGCGATGCGGGCCGGTCAGGGCCCGGCCAGCCGAGCCGTCGCGGGCCCGCGCCGCGGCCAGGGCGGCGGCCAGGCGCAGGGTGATTTCGGACGGTTCGACCCCGGCCAGGGCCATCTGCTCCCACTCGCCGGCCAGGGCCAGGCGGGCGCGGGGGAACGGCCGGTCGCCACGGCTGTCGATCTCGGCCTGCAAGGCCTGCAGCGTGCGGGCCCGGGCCTCGGCCAGGCGGGCCCCGAACTCGGCCAGGCGCGCCTCCAGCGCCGTCAGCCACACCGTGTCGGCCGGGATTCCGGTCTCGGCGGCGTCGGTCAGCAGCCGCATGCGCTCGCGTTGGGCCTTGTCATAGGCGTTGGCGTGGCTGGCATGGGCCGGCTCGCCGGCGAACACCAGCCGGTCGAAGAACCGCCGGCGCTCGCCGGCCGCCTCGAGGAACAAGCGGTCCTGGGCCGGGGTCAGCCAGATCGGCCGGACGTGGTCCGACAACCGGCCCGGCGGGCTGGTCTCGCCGTCGATGCGCACCAGGCGGCGGGCCGCGCCCGGCTGCTCGACGCCGGTCCCCAGGCGGACCGGCTCGTCGTCGTCGCCGGATCCCGCCACCACGGCGGCCACGGCCCAGGCCCGGCCGACGGTCTCGCCGGGCAACCGCCGGCCGACCTCGACCAGATTGGCCCCGCGCAGGCCCTTGCCGGGCGACAGCAGCGAGATCGCCTCCAGGAGGTTGGTCTTGCCCGCGCCGTTGGGGCCGAACAGGAACACGCTGCGCCCGTCGGGCTCCAGCCGCGCCCGCTCATAGGAGCGGAAATCGGTCAGGGTCAGGGAAAGGAGGGCGGCGCGGCTCACCCGGCGGGTTGTAGCCCAAGCACCTTCCGCAGGAACAGGGTTTCGACCTCGCGCCGCCGGTCGTTGTTGATCTTCTTGAGGAAACCGTGGCCCTCGTCCTTGAACTGGACGTACCAGGTCTCGACGCCCTGGGCCCGCAGCTTGGCCACCACCTGGTCGGATTCCGACTTGGGCACCCGCGGGTCGTTCCAGCCTTGCATGACCAGCATCGGCTTGCTGATCTTGCCGACATTGTTCAGCGGCGAGATGGTCTCGAAGGCCTTGAGCATCTTGGGATCGCGCTCGTCGCCATATTCGGCCCGGCGCAGGTCGCGGCGATAGCTCTCGGTGTTCTGCAGGAACGACACGAAGTTGGAGATGCCGTAGCGCTCGAC
>JAQGIN010000273.1 GCA_028291125.1 Caulobacter sp. | reverse complement strand
GGCTGTCGGTCTCGAAGCCGGATTCCAGCGGCAGCACCACCCGCTGCGGGGTCTTGGGATCGGCCGCCTTGGCCGCCTGCCAATAGGCGGCGTAGGGCACGCGCTTGAGGCCATGGTCGGCCAGCATGGTCCCCAGCCGCTCGGACGAGCCGTCGCTCCACGAGGCGAACAGCACCCGCTTGCCGGCCGCCGCCAGGGCGGTGGCGTGGGCGGCGGTGGCCTCGAACAGGTTGACGCTGTCCTGCTGGCGCTCGGCGGCGAAGGTGCGGCCCAGCTTGGCGCCCATGTCGACGACGTCGAGGCCCTGGCTCTGGAACGGCGAGAACCGGCGGTGCGGATGGTCGGCCAGCCGCGTCTCCCACTCCTCCGCCGACAGATACAGCGCCTGCGGCTTCAGCGGCCGATAGGCCGCCTTGCGGTCGGCGTTGGCCCGGGCGTCATAGGCGTCGGCGATCATCGCCAGGCGCTCGTCGCGGGCCTCGCTGGCCAGGTGGTCGACGCCGATCAGCGCCCCGTCCGGCAGATAGTCGAACAGCGTCGCCATCTTTTCGTAGAACAGCGGCAGCCAGTGTTCGAGCCCGGCCCGGCGGCCGCCCTCGCTGACGGCGGCGTAGAGGGAGTCATCGCCCGGCGCGCCGAACGTCTGGACATAGCCGGTGCGGAATCGCGACACCCCCTCGGCGTCGAGCAGGGCCTCGCTGACCGGCAGCAGCTCGATGCTGGTCAACTGGCGGGTCGAGCGCTGGGTCTCCGGATCGAAGGCGCGGATGCTTTCCAGTGTGTCGCCGAACAGATCGAGCCGCACCGGCTCCTCGGCGGCCGGCGGGAAGACGTCGATGACGCCGCCGCGGATGGCGAACTCGCCCCTCTCCGACACCGTCGAGGCCCGGGCGTAGCCGTTGATGGCGAAATAGCGCTCCAGGTCGGCGACATTGACGTCATTGCCGACCTTGGCGGCGTAGCTGGCGCGCAGCAGCACGGTCTTGTCGGGCACCCGCTGCAGCAGGGCCGGCGCGGCGATCACCAGCAGGGCCGGCTTGTCGCTTCCCAGGCCCTTGGCGAGGCGGGCCAGGGTGGCCATGCGCTGGGCCGCCACCCCTGCCGATGGGCCGATGCGGTCATAGGGCAGGCAGTCCCAGGACGGGAACAGCACCGTCTCGATCTCGGGGGCGAAGAATTTCAGCGCGTCGACGAAGGCGTTGGCGCGGGCGGTGTCGCGGGCCACGAAGGCCGACAGCCCGCCGCGGGCCCGGGCGATGTCGGCCATCACCAGGGCGTCGAAGCCCTCGGGCGCCCCCGCCAGGGTCAGGCCGCCGGCGGCCCGGGCGATATGTTTGGCGTCGTAATAGGCCATGAACTCTCTAGGTCAGGTGTTGGCGCGACGCCCTAGGCGCCGTCGCCCGGGGCGCGCGAACCGTGCGCCACCAGGCGGAACGCCTTGATCATGTCGAGGATCTCGCCGTCGAATTCCGGCGGGGTCGGAGCCCGGCCGAGGATCCAGGCATAGAGGTCCCAGTCCTGCTCCTCGAGCAGGGTCTCGAAGGCGTCGCACTGCCCGGGGGTCAACTTGCCGGCATGGGTGTCCGCGAACGGCCCCAGGATGAGGTCCGCCTCGCGAAAACCGCGGTGCCAGGCGCGGAACTTCAGTCGTTTGAGTCGCGTATCGTGGTCGAGGGTCATCTGAAGGGCGGGATATAGAGACCCCGGGCCGCTAGCGCCAGCGCCTCGGGCCTTTCGCCTTCGGCCTTTCGATTGACTTTGTCGGGGTTGCGCCTATTTATCGCCCACCCTTCGGAGCAGGTCAGGCGAATCCGCGCCGCCCGCTCGCCCAAGCACGGGCGGCTCCGGGTTTTTTTCAGCGTGACATGACAGAATTTTCCGAACTCGGGCTTTCGCCCACGACCCTTAAAGCGGTCGCCGACACCGGTTACACCACCGCCACCCCGATCCAGGCCGCCGCCATCCCCGTCGCCCTCGCGGGCCAGGACGTGCTCGGCATCGCCCAGACCGGCACCGGCAAGACCGCCGCCTTCACCCTGCCGATGATCGACAAGCTGTCGCTCGGCCGCGCCAAGGCGCGGATGCCGCGGGCCCTGGTCATCGCCCCGACCCGCGAGCTGGCCGACCAGGTCGCCTCGTCGTTCGAGAAATACGCCAAGGGCACCAAGCTGTCCTGGGCGCTGCTGATCGGCGGCGTGTCGTTCGGCGACCAGGTCAAGAAACTCGACCGCGGCGTCGACGTGCTGATCGCCACCCCCGGCCGGCTGCTCGACCACTTCGAGCGCGGCGGCCTGTTGATGACCGGCGTCCAGATCATGGTCGTCGACGAAGCCGACCGCATGCTGGACATGGGCTTCATCCCGGACATCGAGCGCATCTTCAAGATGACGCCGCCGAAGAAGCAGACCCTGTTCTTCTCGGCCACCATGCCGCCGGAAATCACCCGGCTGACCAAGCAGTTCCTGAAAGACCCGGTGCGCATCGAGGCCTCGCGCCCCGCCACCACCGGCGAGAACATCACCCAGCTGATGGTCAAGGTCCCCTCCTCCGATCCGAAGGCCAAGCGCTTGGCGCTGCGGGCCCTGATCGAGAAGGCCAAGATCGAGACCGGCATCGTGTTCTGCAATCGCAAGACCGAGGTCGACGTCGTCGCCAAGTCGCTGAAGCAGCACGGTTTCGACGCCGCCCCGATCCACGGCGACCTCGACCAGAGTCAGCGAATGAAGACCCTGGCCGCCTTCCGCGACGGTTCGCTGAAGATCCTGGTGGCCTCCGACGTCGCCGCTCGCGGCCTCGACATCCCGGCCGTCAGCCACGTGTTCAACTACGACGTGCCGCACCACGCCGACGACTATGTCCACCGCATCGGCCGCACCGGTCGCGCCGGCCGCTCGGGCATCACCTACATGCTGGTGACCCCGGCCGACGACAAGGGTTTCGACAAGGTCGTCAAGCTGATCGGCTCGATGCCGCAGGAAGAGATCCTCGACCTCGACTATTCGGGCGCCGTGTCGCCGCCGCGCGAAGGTCGCGGCGGCCGTGGCCGCTCCGCCACCCCCGATCGCGCCCCGCGCGGCGGCGACCGTCCCGAACGTACCCCGCGCGGTAGCGAGCCTGGCGAACGCGCCGAACGCGCGCCTCGCGGCCGAGGCCGCGGCGAACGCACCAAGACCGCGGCCGAGGCTCCGGCCGACGCCGTCGCGATCGTCGCCAACGAGGCTCCGGCCGCCGTCGCCCCCGAAGACACCACCGAGCGCGCGCCCCGCGCCCGCCGCGAGCGCAAGCCGCGGGGCGGCCGCACGCCGCGTGACTCCGACGCCACCGCCGAAGCGCCCGTCGCCGAGGCCGTCGCCGTCGAGGCCGCGCCGCAAGCCGCGCCCGAGCGGGTCGCTCCCGAACGTGAGGCGCGCGAACCGCGCGAGCGCCGCGACCGCGGTCGTGGTCGCGATCGCGGCGATCGTGCCGAGGCTCCGCGCTCGGTCGAACGCGCCGCGCCCGAACGCGAACCGGCCGAGCGCCAACGCGCGCCCGAGCGGGCCCCCGAGCGATCCATGGATCGTCCGGAACGGGATCGTCCGGAACGCTCGGACCGCGCCCTGCCGGTCCGCGGCGTGCAACCGGTACGCGGCCGCGAGGACGACGACGACCGCCGCGTCGTCGGTTTCGGCACCGACACCCCGGCCTTCCTGATGCGCGCCCCGCCGCGCCTGGGCCCGCCGTCCGACTCCGAGGACTAGGCGCGACCATCCCGGTTCCCTCGCCCGGCGGGGGAACCGGCGCCGTCGCCCTGGATTGAACGTCTTCGACAGGAGACGGCCATGAGCGACGATCCGACCCCGCGCGGCGCCCCGGCGTGACCGCCGCCATCGACTCCTATGACGCCATCATCGTCGGCGCCGGCCCGGCCGGCCTGACCGCCGCCACCTATCTGGGCCGCTTTCGCCGCTCCGTGCTGGTGATCGACGGCGGGCCGTCGCGGGCCAGCTGGATTCCGACCAGCCACAATACGCCGGGCTTTCCGGCCGGGGTCGGCGGCGAGGCGCTGCTGGCCCGACTGCGCGACCAGGCCACGCGCTATGGCGCGCGCATCCGCGCCGGCCAGGCCGATCACTTCGAGCGCCAGGCGGACGGCTTTCGGCTGGCCCTGACCGACGGCGTGGTCGGCGCGCCCTTCGTGCTGCTGGCCACCGGCGTTCTCGATCGCAAACCCGACCTGGCCGGGATCGACGCCGCCATCCATCGCGGCCTGGTGCGCATCTGTCCGATCTGCGACGCCTACGAGGCCATCGACACCCGCATCGCCGTGCTCGGCGACGGCGACCTGGGCGGCCGCGAGGCGCTGTTCCTGCGCACCTATTCCGACCAGGTGACCTTGCTGCACCTGGGCGAGGCCGGCGGCCTCTCCGACCCGTACGCCCTGCGCGCGCAAGGGGTCGAGGTGCTGGAGGTCGCGCTCGGCGACCTGTCGCTCGGCGAGGCGGACGTCGTCCTCGGCGGCGGCGCGCGGACCTTCGACCACCTCTATCTGGCGTTCGGCTGCGAGCTGCAAAGCCGCCTGGCGGTGCGCTGGGGCGCCGCCCACGACGCCGAGAACAACCTCGTCGTCGACGCCCACCAGCAGACCTCGATCGACGGGCTCTACGCCGCCGGCGACGTGGTGCGCGGCCTCAACCAGATCGCCGTGGCCACCGCCGAGGCGGCCATCGCCGCCACCGATATCCACAACCGGCTGCGGCAGGCCAAGGCTCAGCCCGCCTGATCCAGATCCGTGTCGAGAAACGCCAGGAAATCCTCCAGTGGCAAGCGGTAGGCGAACTTGAAGCCGCGCCGCAGCCGATGCCGCCAGGCGACCTCCGCCGTCGCCAGCGGCGCGCGGCAGATGTAGCCGCGCCAGGCGGCGCCGGCCTGGCGGCAGGTGTTCCATACCCAGCGGCTGGCGAAGGTCTCCGGCTGAATCTCCACCACCCGCGCGCCGGCCGGCGCGAACAGGGCGTTGGCCAGGGCCGCGCCGGTGGCCCCGACCACCACCGCCGCCTCGCGCATCATCTGGATCTGGGCGGCCACCGGCAGGCGTTCGGGGTGGACGATCTCGAACCCTCGCCTTCGCAGCGCCGTCTCCAGCGCCGCCTCGTTGACCATCACCCGCATCGACTGGCCGCGGCGCGACAGATAGAGCCGGCGACCGCTCGTCCGGGGGGCGGGCGCGTGGCCGAGGAGGCGTTGGCGCGTCCGGTCCAGCAGGGCGTTGGGGGCGTGCAGGAAGTGATCCATGCTGGTGGCGTAGACCACGGCGTCCAACCGCACGGCCTCGGCGGCGATCTCGCGCACCGGATTGGTCCCGAACGCCAGGGTCAGGAGGTCGCGATGCCAGGCCTTCAGCGGCGGGGCGATCGGCGGGAAGTCCGCCAGCAGGCCGAACTCGTCGAGGGCCACCAGAGACGGCAGGGCGTCGAGCAGGAAGTGGCCGTAGTTGAAGGTCCCGCCCCAGGGCAGGAACAGCGACGCCGCCGGCAGCCGCGCGGCCGCCGCGATCGCCTTGGCGCCGGGCAGGCAGGCCAGGTCGGGCCAGCGGTGCAGGGCTTCGTGGGCCGGGGCGCGCAGGATCTGGCCGTCGCCGTCGGCCAGCACGCCATAGGCCGGAAAACACAGCTGGTCGCGGACCAGGCACAGGGTGGTCTCGTCGATCGTCACGCCCTGGGCGTAAGGCCAGTCCGCCGCCGCCTCGCCGCCGAGCGACGCGACCAAGCCGGACGTCTCATGGGCCAGGCTGGCCGCCGCCTCGACGGCCACCCGACCGCGGCTGGCGCCGTCGGCCACGGCGCGCCGAAAGGCCTCCACGTCGAGCAAGGGCAACACGTCGGAGTCGCGCACGATGCGCGGCGGCGAGTCCTGGATCATGGGCCCGTTCCAGCATGGGCCGGGCCGGAACACAAACCCCGCGGCCGTCCCGTCGATTTTCCGGCCGGATCGGCGTAGGCTGCCGGTGTCCCGTCAGAGGACCCAAGCTTCGGAGGCGCCGCCCATGGCCATCAGTTCCGAGTCCGATCCCCGTCCCGACCTCGTCGACCTGCCCGCTCACGAGCGGACCTATCACGGGTTCAACACCCTTCTTCACTGGTGCATGGTGGGGCTGGGCGCCAGCCTGATGACCCTGACCCTGTGGTTCGCCACCCCGGTCGGCTTCCTCGGCGGAGCCATCGTCGGCGTCGTCATCCTGGCGGCCGGCTATTTCGGCTTCATCCGCAAGGAAGACCACAAGCCGCTCGATCCCTGGACGCCGGAACCCTAGGCCTTTGACGGCCGGCGACCGAGGGCGGGCCGTTCACGGTCCGCCTGATCGGCGATTTCCCCGGCTTTCACGGGATTTCAGGCCAGGAGAACGGCGTTCTTAACCGTCCGTTTGAACTCTTGGATCCAAGGTGGAGCTCCAAAGCGTCCGGCCGCGTGCGCCGAACGGAGAGAGAGCCCATGTCCGACGTCGAAACCGCGCTCCGGGGACCGCAGGCCTATGCGATGGCGCGCCGCGCCCTGGAACTGATGGAACGTCATCAGGTCTGGCCGACCGCGCTCAATTTCGAGATCTGGACCCACTTCGTCGCCGACCCCGAGGGGGCCCTGGCCCGCGAGCTGACCCGCCTGATCTCGATCGGCGAACCGCTGACCGAGCTGCTCAGCGAGGAGTTGGCGGCCGCCTATCTGCCCAAGGCCCGGCTCAACGAACAGATCCGCGACGCCGGCGACCTGTTGTCCAAGGAATTGGCGGCGGTGGCCAAGGCCATCCAGAACGCCCAGAAGACCAACGCCGCCTTCGGCAAGACCCTGGCCGGCGCGGCCGAGCAGTTCGAGGCCCCCGAGAACCTGGAGGCGATGCGCACCGTGGTCGCCGGCCTGACCGTCGCCACCCGCCGCGTCCAGAAGGAAAACAAGTCGCTGGAGCAGCGGCTGGCCGAGTCCACCGCCGAGGTCGACCGCCTGCGCGAGCACCTCGAACAGGTGCGCCGCGACGCCACCACCGACGGTCTGACCAATCTCGCCAACCGCAAGGCCTTCGACGAGGAGCTGGACCGCGCCTGCGCCGAGACCGACGACAACGGCGACAGCCTGTGCCTGGCCGTGCTCGACATCGACCATTTCAAGGGCTTCAACGACACTTGGGGCCACCAGACTGGGGACCAGGTGATCCGCTATGTCGCCAGCGTCATCGGCCGAGTCGGCGCCCCGCCGCGCTTCGCCGCCCGCTACGGCGGCGAGGAGTTCGCGATGATCTTCCCGCGCGAGGACGCGACCATGGTCACCGCCCTGCTCGAGGAGATCCGCGAGGAAGTCGCCTCGCGCATGCTCAAGCGCCGGTCGACCAACGAGGACCTCGGCACCATCACCATCTCGGCCGGTTTCGCCCAACGCCACCGCGGCGAGGCCAGCCATTCGCTGATGGAACGGGCCGACGCCGCCCTCTACGCCTCCAAGCGCGGCGGCCGCAACAAGGTCTCCAGCGCCGAGGCCAGCGCGGAATCCGCCAACGCCGCATAAAGTGACTGGCCTTCCGCAAGGGCCGGCCCCCTACCCTCGTCGGCCAAACGCCGTCGAGGGAGGACGCGATGACCTATGAGAAGATCCGGCTGACCGTCGAGGACGGCGTCGCCGTCCTGACCCTGAACGACCCGGCCACGCTCAACGCCGCCAGCCCGCGGGTGGCCGGCGAACTGGCCCACGCCTTCGGGGCCCTGGCGGCCGGTCACGGCGAGGCCCGCGCCGTCATCCTCACCGGCGAGGGCCGCGGCTTCTGTTCGGGGGCCAATCTGTCGGGCGGGACGGCGGACCGGGCGCTGGACGTCGACGGCAAGCCCGACCTCGGGGCCTCGCTGGAGGCGGTCTACAACCCGCTGGTCAGCCTGATGCGCGCGTTTCCGCTGCCCTTGGTCACCGCCGTCAACGGCGCGGCGGCCGGCGTCGGCTGCTCGCTAGCCCTGATGGGCGATATCGTGGTGGCCGCCGACAGCGCCTATTTCCTCCAGGCCTTCCGCCGCATCGGCCTGGTGCCGGACGGCGGCTCGACCTATCTGCTGCCGCGGCTGATCGGCAAGGCGCGAGCCATGGAGATGGCGCTGCTGGGCGAGAAGATCCCCGCCGCCAAGGCCCTGGACTGGGGCCTGATCAATCGCTGCGTGCCCGACGTCGAGCTGATGGGCGTGGCCATGACCCTGGCCGCCGACCTGGCCGTCGGCCCGGCCGCGCTGGGCGCGATCCGTCGGCTGATCTGGGACAGCCTCGACGCCGACTGGGCCGGCCAGCTGCACGCCGAACGCCAGGCCCAGAAGCACGCCGGCAAGACCGACGACTTCCTGGAGGGGGTTTCGGCCTTCCTGCAGAAGCGCAAGGCGGCGTTCAAGGGGCG
>JAQGIN010000182.1 GCA_028291125.1 Caulobacter sp. | reverse complement strand
GTGACGGCCGGATTGAAATGCGCGCCCGAGATCGGTCCGAAGACGGTGATCAGCACCACCAGGGCCGCGCCGGTGGCCAGGCTGTTGCCCAGCAGGGCCAGGGCGACATTGCCGCCCGCCAGCCGCTCGCCCATGATTCCGGAGCCGATGACCACGGCCAGCAGGAACGCGGCGCCCAGGCCCTCGCTGGCCAGGCGGCGGGGCAGGCTGAAAGCGGTCATGCCGTTTCCTGGCGGGGTCCGTCGCAGGCGGTCGCCTTGGCGAGAAGGTCGCCCAGCGGGGCGCAGATCTCGGCCGCGCCGCCGCAGCAGTCCTCGGTCAGGAAGCCGAGCAGGTCGACCATGGCGGGGTAGCGGGCGGCGTGGAGGATCGAGCGGCCGTCGCGGCGCGACTGGGTCAGGCCGGCGTGGCCGAGGATGGCGAGGTTGGCCGACAGGGTGTTGGGCAGCACCTCCAGCCGGCGGGCGATCTCGCCGGCCGCCAAGCCGTCGGGACCGGCCTGAACCAGCAGGCGGAACACCGCCAGCCGGCCCTCATGGGCCAAGGCGGACAAGCACGCGATCGCCGCTTTCATTTCCATATTTCCAAGATAGAAGAAATATAAGACGCTTTCAAGACGACGGACCTGGCCAGAGGATGCGCCCGCATGACCGACACCCCCGCCCTCGATCCCCGGTTCTTGACCGCGCCCGATCTGGCCGCGCTCGAGCCGGAGGGCCGCGCCGGCCATCCGCCGCGCATCCTGTTGCTGTACGGCTCTTTGCGCGAGCGCTCGTTCAGCCGGCTGCTGACCGAGGAGGCGGCGAGAATCCTGCGGCTGCTGGGGGCCGAGACCAAGACCTTCGATCCGCGCGACCTGCCGCTGCCCGACGGGGCGCCGGCCGACCATCCCAAGGTCCAGGAGCTGCGGGCGTTGTCGCAATGGTCCGAGGGTCAGGTGTGGTGCAGCCCCGAGCGGCACGGGGCGATCTCGGGGGTGATGAAGGCGCAGATCGACTGGATCCCGCTGGAGCTGGGCAGTGTGCGGCCGACCCAGGGCCGCGCCCTGGCGGTGATGCAGGTCAGCGGCGGCTCGCAGTCGTTCAACGCCGTCAACACCCTACGGCTGCTGGGTCGCTGGATGCGGATGATCACCATTCCCAACCAGTCGTCGGTGGCCCAGGCCTGGCAGGAGTTCGACGAGCACGGCCGGATGCGGCCGTCGGCCTATTACGACCGGGTGGTCGACGTGATGGAGGAGCTGATCAAGTTCACCCTGCTGACCCGCGACCGGGCCGATTACCTGGTCGACCGCTACAGCGAGCGCAAGGCGCGGGGCCAGGCCAGCATCGAGGCCGAGCTCACCGCCCGGGCCACGGCCTGAGCCGGCGCAACGAAAAGGCCGGCGCGCCCGAGGGCGGCCGGCCTTCCGTCGTTTCGCCGTGCGGCGGGTCTAGAAGCGCTTGCGCAGCGACAGGCCGGCCGTGCGCGGCGACAGGCTGACCGCCGACTGCTTGTTGTTCAGCGCCGAGGTGACGCTCATCAGGCCGATCTCGTCGAAGAGGTTGTTGACGAAGGCGTAGGCCCCCCAGTCGGTCCCCTCGATCCCGGCCCGCAGGTTGGCGTAGCCGTAGTCGCCCTGCTTTTCGTAATAGACGTAGGTCGGGCGGAACTGCGAGGCGGACTCGCCGACATAGGCGTAGTCGGCGCGGACCAGGCCGTTGAAAGCGTCGGTGATCGGCCAGCTATATTCGACCGCCGCCGAACCGCTGAACTTGGCGACATTGGGGAACTCGTCGCCGGCCAGGCCGGTGGAGCCGCTGATCAGCACCGTCGAATTGGCTTGGCTCTCGGTCAGCTTGGCGTCGACGAAGGCGGCCGTGGCGTTGATCGTCAGGCCCTGCATCGGCCGGGCCACCGCCTCGAGCTCCAGGCCCTTGATCCGCGCCTTGCCGGCGTTGGTCAGGAAGCCAAAAGCACCGTTGGCGCTGGTGGCCGAGATCTGCATGTTGCTCCAGTCGATCTGGTACGCCGCCGCGTTGAGGGTCAGACGGCGATTGAACCACTGGCTCTTGATGCCCGTCTCGTAGTTCCACAGGCTGTCGGGCGAATAGGCCAGCAGGGCCGAGGCCAGGCCTGGCACGTTGTTGGCGCCGCCGGGCCGGAAGCCCTTGGCCGCCAGGGCGTAGATCATGAGGTCGGAATTGACCTGATAGCTGGCGTTGAACTTGCTGACCCAGCCCTTGGCGCTGGCGTCGACCTCGGCGGCCGGTCCGACATAGGACTGGGTGACGAAGTTGGAGATCAGCACCTGGCCGGAGACGGTCTTGTCATAGTCGAAGTGGCGCACGCCGACGGTCAGGCTGAGCTTTTCGATCGGCTTGTAGGTGGCCTCGCCGAACAGGGCGGTCTGCTGGGTGTCGGTGCCGACATGGCGCCAGGCCCCCAGATTCAGCGGCTTGATCACCACGCCGGTGGCGGCGTCGGCCAGCGGCACCTGGCTTTCGATATAGTCCGAGCGATCCTCGTAATAGACGCCGGCCGTCCAATCGAGCTTGTCGGCGAACAACGCCCCGTTCATCCGCAATTCGTGGTTCCACGACTTCAGGCCCATCGGCTGGTAGAGCGCGCCCGGGGTGCGGCTGTCGGCATAGGCCGTGTACTGCGTCATCTGGGCGGAGGTGCAGGCCGGGTTGGCGGGCGCGCCGAAGGCCGGCGGGGCGCCGGCGATGTAGTTGCGGCAGGAAGTGGCGTTGGTGCGGTTGGCCGACAGGGTGGGGCTGTAGTCGGAGTTGCGCAGCAGGTCCCACTTATAGACCGAGCTGGTGCCGGTCAGGGTGGCGAAGCCGAGGTCCCATTTGCCGGTGACGTTGTACATGCGCAGGTTGTCGCTGGTCGGGGCGATGACCCGGGCGTTGGTCTTATATTCGCCGACCGCCGGATACCAGTTGTTCTGGCCGTCCAGCTTGGTCTTCTGGAACAGGGCCGTGCCGGTGAAGGTCAGGGTGTCGGTGGGCGTGAAGCCCAGCATCAGACGGCCGCCGCTGGTGTGCTGCTCGTTGATGTCCTTCTTGTTGAGCAGGACGTCGTCGACATAGCCGTCCTGTTCGGCCTTGTAGAGCACGGCGCGGGCGCCGAGCTTGTTCTCGATCAGCGGGATGTTGACCATGCCCTTGACCGAATAGCCGGGGCCGCCGCCCTTGGTGGTGGTGGCCTGGGTCTCGATCGCGCCCGAATAGCTGTCGCTATTGGGCTTGTTGAGGATCACCCGCAGGGTGCCGCCCATCGAGCCCGAGCCGTACAGCGTGCCTTGCGGACCGCGCAGCACCTCCACCCGCTCGACGTCGAACAGATTGACGTCGGCGCTGGTCGAGCTGGCGTCGGCGGTGGTGCCGGCCGGACCGGTCAGCGGGGTCTCGTCGTAATAGAGGCCGACCGTGGCCTCGCCGGCGCTGCGCACGCCGCGCAGGGTCAGGCGGCGGTTGGTCGGCGAATTGCCGTCGACCTGCAGGTTGGGAACGGTGCGGAAATAGTCCTGGATGCCCGAGGCCCCCAGCGACTGCAGCGACTTCTCGGTGACGGCGCTGATGCTGATCGGGGTGGTTTGGATGGTGGTCGACCGCTTCAGGGCGGTGACGACGATCTCCTCGATCTGGCCGTTGTCGGCCGGGGCGGCGTCCTGGGCCTGGGCCGAACCGGCGGTCAAGGCCGTCAGCGCCGTCGCGCCGAGGGCTAGGGTCCGAAGACCACGCAACTGAACTCTCATCAAATCCCCCAAGATTTTCGTGGCCGCCGTCAGGGCGGCCCGATCTGTCAGACGCAGGGGACGCGGCCGATCCTCAGCGGCCGGACAAAAAATGGGCGAGGGGGCCTAGAACCGTCGTTCCACCGTCAGCCGGGCGGTGCGCGGCGCGATGCCGAAGATCTCCACCGGGCCGGCGGTGTTGCGCGCCGCCTGGGCCTTGCCGGCCCGGTCGAGCAGGTTGTCGACGGTGAGGTCGGCGCGCCAGTCGCCCTGGCTCAGGCCCAGGGTGGCGCCGAAGGTCGCGTAGCCGCCGGCCTTCAGATAATTGACGTTGCTGGCGTTGAACGCCCCCCAGGCGACGCCGGCGTAGCTGGCGTCGAGCCGGGTCGAAAGCTCGGCGCCGCTCGGCAGGGCCCAGCGCCGCTCCACCGCCGCCGTCGCCGCCAGCTTGGGCACGGTGGGCAGGCGCTCGCCCTTCAGGCCCACGCCGATGGCGGTGTTGGTGACCTGGTCGGCGGTCAGCCGGGCGTCGGTGTAGGTCAGGCTGAGATCGGCGTCCCAGCCGGCCATGGACTTGGCCTCGAAGGCGGCCTCCAGCCCGCGGATGCGGCTGGCGCCGATATTGGTCAGGAACGAGAAGGCGCGGTTGCGGGTCTGGGCGCTGTATTGCATGTCGCGCCAGTCGATCTGGTAGAGGGCCAGGTTGGCGGTCAGGCGGCGTTCCAGCCACTGGCTCTTCAGCCCGATCTCGTAATTGGTCAGACGGTCGGAGCGATAGGCGGCCAGGCTGTCGGGCAGACCCGGCACCACATTGACCCCGCCCGGCCGGTAGCCCTGCGACAGCTGGGCGTAGGCCATGACGTCGCGCGCCAGCTTGTGGTCGACCAGCAGCTTGAAGCTCCAGCCGTCCTCCGGCGTGGTGGCGTCGATCTGGTAGCCAAGGTAGGTGCCGGAGACGACATTGGGGATCTGCACCTCGCCGCGGTCGCGCTTGCGATAGTCGAACCAGCGGGCCCCGAGGGTCAGATGGGTCCCCGGTCGCGGCGCGTAGACGGCCTCGCCGAACACCGCGGTCTGGCGCAGCTGGTTCTCGATGCTGCGGCGGCCGATGATCGTGGCCGGCTCGGTGGGGACGCCGGAGGCGGGATCGACATGCAGCACCTGGCTGTCGATGCGGTCGTCGCGGCGCTCGTCATAGAGGCCCAGGGTCCAGGCGAACGGACCGTCGCCGGACGAGGCGGCGCGCACCTCGTTGATCCACGAGGTCACCGTCGCTGGCTGGTTGAGAATGGCCGGATACAGCCCATCGACATAGCGGGTGTAGCCGGCCATCTGGCCGCCGTCGCAGGCGCCGTCGCCGAGATTGAAATAGCGGCCACAGGCGGCGGCGTTGCCGCGCTCGCCGATCAGCACGCCGGAATAGTCGGAGCGACGGGTTAGCCGCCAGCGGTACCAGGACGACGAGGCGGTGACGGCCGCGTCGCCCAGCCGCGAGCGCAGCGTGGCGTTGGCCAGGCGGATCTGGCCGTCGAACGGGGCGCGGGCGGCGTGTTCGGTGCGCCACGGGCCGACGCTCTCGTGCCAGGCGGAGATGTCGTCGCGGCGGCTGGCCTGGGCCGCGCCCGAGACCTGCAGCGAGGTGCGCTCGTCCGGAGCCCACAGCAACGACAGCCGCGCCCCCTGGGCGTGCGAGGTGTCGACGTCCTTCAGGCCCAGGCGGACATTGTCGATCGTCCCCGGCGTGGTCTGGTCGTAGAGCACCAGCCTGGCGCCCAGGCGGCCCTCGACCAGGGGCTGGTTGAACACCGCCGCGCCGCCGCCCGTCGTCTCGCCGTGAGCCGCCGTCGCTCCGGTCAGGCTGACCATGCCGCTGACGCCCGTGAGGTCGGGGCGCTTGAACAAAACCCGCAGGGTGCCGCCCAACGAGCTGGCCCCGAAGAGCGTGCCCTGGGGGCCGCGCAACAGTTCGATTTGGTCGACGTCGACCAGCAGCAGCTCGGGGGCCATCACCCCAGGGTCGGAGGTGGTGCCGACCGGGCCGGTGACCGGGGTCTCATCGTAATAGAGGCCGGTGGTGGCCTCGCCGGCCCCGTTGACGCCGCGCAGCACCAGCCGGCGGCCGAAGGCCGAGGCGATCAGCTTCAGGCCGGGCAGCTGGGCGGCGGCGCGCTCCAGCTCGACCACCGACAGCGTGTTCAGGGTCTGGCCGCTGACCACGATCATGCTGACCGGCGTCTCCTGCATCAGGGTCGGCCGCTTGAGGGCGGTGACGACGATGGAATCGATCGCCGGGGGCGGGCCGGACGGGGCCGGGTGGGCGCGGTTGGTCGTCGCCTTGGTGGTGCGGGGCGCGGCCTGGACCAGGAAACTGCCGCCCTCGAGGCGATAGACCAGGCCCGCGCCGGTCAGCAGCCGGTCCAGGGCGGCCTCGGGGGAGAAGGTCCCGCGCAGGCCGGGGCTCTGGCGGCCGGCGGTGAGGGCGGGGGCGAACAGGATCTCGCGACTGGCCTGCAGGGCCAGCTGGTTGAGGGCGGCGCCCAGGGGCTGCGGCGGGATGTCGAAGCGGGTCACGGCCCGGGCCGGGGCGGGTGGGGCGGCGGCGGCGGGACAGGGGGGCAGGCTCAGGGCGCCGGCGGCGCACGCGACGACTGCGACGAGGCGTCGCACCGGCCTGTCTGAGCTGCCCGCCCGCGTCACGATGATCCCCTTACTCCCCGCGGGCCGGTGGCGGCGCTCCGGTCGCAGACCATGCGCCGGCCCAGTCACGCAATGCTCTAGCGGCATTGTCTCGACAGACAACATCGTAGTTTGCCTAGGCTTTAGGCAAGCGGTGATAGATCCGGCGCGATCGGGACCGACGAGGCGGGGCGGGTTGACAGCGACGTCGGCGCGCTCTCACCTGCCCGGCATAAAAGGTTGGGACGGGCGATGGCACTCGGGGATAGTGCGTCGATAGCCGCGGAAAGCGGCGAGGCGCTGGCGGATATCGGAGCGGGCTTCATCCCGGCGTTGCGCGCGTTCTTCTCGCGCCGAGCGCCGGCCAATGACGTCGAGGACCTCGTTCAGGAGGTTTTGCTTCGGATTCAGAAGCGTCAGCCCGTGCATGTCGTGCGCAACGCCGAGGGCTATCTGTTCGAGGTCGCGGCCAATGTGCTGATCGACCGCAGCCGCCGGGACCGCTCGCGCCGCCGCGGCGACCACTGCGAATTCACTGAATTTCACCATCCTATTGATGAAATGTCTCCCGAGCGCGTCTTATTGGGGCGAGAGGAGATGGCGAGGGCTTTGGCGGCGCTGCAAGAGCTGCCCGAGCGCACCCGACGGGTTTTCGTTCTCGTGCGGTTCGAGGAGATGAGCTACAAGCTCGTCGCTCGGCGCCTGGGCGTTTCCGTCAGCGCCGTCGAGAAACACGTGATGAAGGCGTTGCGCCATTTGAGCGCGCGCCTGCGGGAACAGGATGAAGTCGACCACGCCGCCGGACATCGAGACACTCGACGCCCTCGATAACGAGGCGGCGACCTGGTTCGCGCGGCTGCAGGCTGAGCCCGTCCCGGTCTCCGACCGGATGGCCTTCGAGCGCTGGTTGAATCTCGACGCCAGCCACGGCGCGGCCTGGACGCGCTACAACCGCCTCTGGTCCGACCTCAGCCTGATCGAGAACGACCCCCTGGTGGCGGCGCTGCGCGCCGACGCCCGCGGCGCCGGCGAAGGCCGGGCGTCGCGTCCGGATCGTCGCGCCATGATCGCCGCGGCCGCCGTCCTGGTCGTCGCGCTCGGCGCGGGGGCGATGCTCGGACAGCGCTGGATCGCGCCAGCCCCGCTGGCCCGCCAGGCCGCCTCGGCCGACCCGACCTTCACCACCGGCGTCGGCCAGCAGGCGGCTTTTCGCCTCAAGGACGGCTCGCTGGTCACGCTGAGCACCGACTCCGCCGTCAAGGTCGACGGCTGGGGCCGCGAGCGGCGGCTGAGCCTGCTGCGCGGCCAGGCCTATTTCGAGGTCGCCAAGGACCGCAAGCACCCGTTCGTGGTCACCGCCGGCGACAAGCGGGTCACCGCCGTCGGCACCGCCTTCGATGTTCGCCTCGATCCCGGCAAGCTGTCGGTGACCCTGGTCGAGGGCCGGGTGCGCATCGCCGGCCCGTCGCCGCGCGGCGGCGGCGACCAGATGGTCGAGATGAACGCCGGCTCGCGCTTCACCGCCCCGGTCGGCGCCGATTGGCGGATCGCCCAGGTCGACGCCGTGCGCGAGGCCAGCTGGCTGCAGGGCCGGGTGGTGTTCGACGGCCAGCCGCTGTCGACGGTGGTCGACGAGATGAACCGCTATTCGACCCGCAAGCTGCGCGTCGCCGACGCCAGGCTGGGCGCCACCCCGGTCAGCGGCGTGTTCAAGACCGGCCAGGTCGACGCCTTCGTCGCCGCGGTCGAAAGCTATGGCCTGGCCAAGGTCGGCCGCGCCGACGATCGCCAGGTGGTTCTGGTCCGCCCGTAAATTTTCTTCGCGCCGCGCTCAAGCGGCGCTGTGGAACGCTCTCCAGGCTGCGTCATATAGACCGGGGGGACGTATCTCTCCGCGTCCGGAGGGAACGATCCATGAAGAAGATCCTGCTGACCACGGTCGGCGCCGCTATCCTGTGCCTGTCGACGGCCGCCGCCGTCGCCGCCCCGCTGACCACGCCGCGCGAGCAACTGGGTCACGACCTGGGCGAGGACTATTTCCTGGCCGACTACACCCAGCTGGTCGCCTATTGGAAGAAGCTGGCCGGCGAGTCCGACCGCGCCAAGATGGTCGACATCGGCGAGACCTCCGAAGGCCGCCGCCAGTACATGATGATCGTCTCCTCGCCGGAGAACCTGGCCAAGCTCGACCACTATCGCGACATCGCCAAACGCCTGGCCGCGGCCGAGGGTCTGACCGACGACCAGGCCCACGCCCTGGCGGCCGAAGGCAAGGCCATCGTCTGGATCGACGGCGGCATGCACGCCAGCGAGGTCGAGCCGGCTCAGGCCCTGATGCTGGGCGTCTACGACATGCTCAGCAGCGACGACGCCGAGACCAAGAAGATCCTCGACAACACCATCATCCTGTTTGGCCAGGCCAATCCCGACGGCCAGGAGCTGCTGGCCGACTGGTACATGCGCAACCAGGATCCGAAGGCCCGCGAGTTCGGCTCGATCCCGCGGCTCTATCAAAAATACGTCGGCCACGACAACAATCGCGACTCCTTCCTGTCGGCGATGAAGGAGACCACCAACCTCAACCAGATCTTCTTCCGCGAGTGGTTTCCGCAGATCATCTACAACCACCACCAGACCGGCCCGGTCGGGACAGTGGTGTTCGTCCCGCCGTTCCGCGACCCGTTCAACTACAACCTCGACCCGCTGGTGATGACCCAGCTCAGCGAGGTCGGCGCCACCATGCACAGCCGGCTGATCAGCGAGGGCAAGGCTGGTTCGTCCATGCGTTCGGCCGCGACCTATTCGACCTGGGGCAACGGCATGGAGCGGACCGTCGCCTATTTCCACAACTCGATCGGCATCCTCACCGAGATCATCGGCCATCCGACGCCGATGCAGCTGCCGCTGGTGCCCGACAACCAGCTGCCGCGCAGCGACGTGCCGATGCCGATCAAGCCGCAGATCTGGCATCTGAAGCAGTCGATCGACTATTCGCTGTCGATGAACCGCGCGGTGCTCAACTACGCCGCCAGCAACCGCGAACGCCTGCAGTTCAACATCTACCGCATGGGCGCCAACGGTCTGGCCAAGGGCCAGACCGACAGCTGGACGATCAGCGGCAATCGCATCGCCGCCCTGAAGGCGGCCGACAAGGCGATGTCGGAGGAGGCTCGCAAGGCCGCCACCGGGACCAGCGGCCGCGGCACGGTCGACCCGGCTCTCTATGACAAGGTGCTGCACGACCCGGCCGAGCGTGACCCGCGCGGCTATGTGATCCCGGCCGACCAGGCCGACTTCCCCACCGCCGTCAAGTTCCTCAACGCCCTGATCAAGACGGGCGTCAAGGTCGAGAAGGCCAGCGCCCCGTTCACCGTCGCCGGCAAGACCTATCCGGCCGGCTCCTATGTGGTGAAGACCAGCCAGGCCTATCGCGCCCACGTGCTCGACATGTTTGAGCCGCAGGATCATCCCAACGACTTCGCCTATCCGGGCGGCCCGCCGATCCCGCCCTATGACGCCGCCGGCTACACCCTGGCCTATCAGATGGGCATCAAGTTCGACCGGATCATGGACGGCTTCGACGGGCCGTTCGCCCCGACCGCCGACCTGATCGCCCCGCCGCCGGGCGCCGTCGTCGGCGACGGCAAGGCCGGCTTCCTGATCTCGCACGAACTCAATGACGCGGTGATCCTCACCAACCGCCTGCTGAAGGCTGGCCAGCCGGTCTATTGGCTGAAGACCGCGGTCACCGACGGCGGCCAGGCCTATGCTCCCGGGGCGATCTGGGTCCCGGCCTCGGCCAAGAGCCGCGCCATCCTCGACGACGGGGCCCGCAAGCTGGGCGTCGCGGTCCGCGCCGTCGCCGCCGCGCCGAGCGCCGAGAAGATCAAGCTGAAGCCGGTGCGGGTCGGCCTGGTCGACCTCTATGGCGGGCTGATGACCAGCGGCTGGACGCAGTACACGCTTGAGCAGTTCGAGACCCCGTTCACCAAGGTCTATCCGCAGCGGCTCGACGCCGGCAATCTGAACAAGGACTTCGACGTCCTGATCTTCCCCGACGCGGCGATCTCCGAGGAGCTTGGCCCCAACGGCGGCATGTTCCGCGGCGGCTTCGGCGGGGCCCAGCCCAAGCCCGAGGACATCCCGGCCGAGTATCGGTCGTGGCTGGGCCGCATCACCCGCGACAAGACCCTGCCGCAGGTTGAGGCCTTCATTCGCAAGGGCGGCTCGGTGACGGCGATCGGCAGCTCGACCTCGCTGGCCAGCTTCCTGAAGCTGCCGGTCGACACCGCCCCGACCGAGCTGGTCGACGGCAAGCCGCAGCCGCTGCCGCGCACCAAGTTCTACATCCCCGGCTCGGTGCTGGCCGCTCAGATCGACGTCACAGACCCGCTCGGCTACGGCATGACCCCGACCACCGACCTGTTCTTCGACCGCAGCCCGGCCTTCAAGGTCCAACCCGGCGCCGACATGAAGACGGTGGCCTGGTTCTCGGGCAAGTCGCCGCTGCGCAGCGGCTGGGCCTGGGGGCAGGAGCGGCTGGACGGCACGGCCGCCGTGGTCGACGCCAAGCTCGGCAAGGGCGAGGTGTTCCTGATCGGTCCCGAGGTGGCGATGCGCTTCCAGTCGCACGCCGCGTTCAAGCTGCTGTTCAACTCGATCTATTACGGCCCGGCCGTCACCCACTGATCGCCAGGTTTATTTCACCGCCGGGGTAAGGATTTTCCGCGCCCCAACGTCTTATCCAGGGTGAGCCGCGCAGCGCGCGGCGTCACCGAGTTCATCGGGACAAATTGTTCATGAAGCCTTCCGCCCTCCGCCTGGCCCTGCTGGCCGCCGCCATGACCACCGGCCTGGCCCTGGCCGGCGGCGCCGTCGCCAAGCCGATCACCGAGGCCGACCGCGCCCAGATCCTCAAGAACGTCGACGCCGACTCCGCCCAGATCTCCGACGCCGCCCTGAAGATCTGGGGCTTCGCCGAGGTCGGCTATCAGGAGGTCAAGAGCTCGGCCCTGCTGCAGGATCAGCTCAAGACCGCCGGCTTCGACGTCAAGGCCGGCGTCGCCGGCATGCCCACCGCCTTCGTCGGCAGCTTCAAGAACGGCAAGGGCCCGGTGATCGCCATCCTCGCCGAGTTCGACGCTCTGCCGGGCCTGGCCCAGACCGCCAGCCCGACCAAGACCGGCATCCCCGGCCAGGTCGCCGGCCACGGCTGCGGCCACAACCTGTTCGGCGCGGCCTCGGTCGGCGCGGCGGTGTCGCTGAAGGAGTGGATGGTCAAGAACAACGTCCAGGGCGAGCTGCGGGTCTATGGCTCGCCCGCCGAGGAGGGCGGTTCGGGCAAGGTCTATCTGGTCCGCGACGGCCTGTTCAACGACGTCGACGCCACGCTGCACTGGCATCCCAATAGCGAGAACACCGCCCGCCAGGGCGTGTCGCTGGCCAATGTTAGCGGCAAGTTCCGCTTCCACGGCGTCTCGGCCCACGCCGCCGCCGCGCCCGACAAGGGCCGCTCGGCCCTGGACGGCGTCGAGCTGATGGACGTCGCCGCCAACTATCTGCGCGAGCACATCCCGGAAAAGACCCGCATCCACTACGTGATCACCAACGGCGGCACCGCCCCCAACGTCGTGCCCGACTACGCCGAGGTCTATTACTACGTCCGCCACCCCGACCCCGAAGTGGTCAAGGACGTCTGGGCCCGCCTGGAGAAGGCCGCCGACGGCGCGGCCATGGCCACCGGCACCACCGTCGACCACGAGATCACCGGCGGCGTCTACGCCCTGCTGCCCAACGACACCCTGGGCAAGGTGATGGACGCCAATCTGCGCCGGGTGGGCGGCATCACCTGGACGCCGGAAGAGATCGCCTTCGCCAAGACGATCCAGACCTCGTTCACCAAGCCGCCGTCGGTCGACACCGTCAAGACGATCGAGCCCTATGGCATCGACATGGACGGCGGCGGCGGCTCGACCGACGTCTCCGACATCAGCTGGACGACCCCGACCGTCGGCCTCGGCACCGCCACCTTCGTGCCCGGCTCGGCCGGCCACAGCTGGCAGAACGTCGCCACCGCCGGCACCACCATCGGCGTCAAGGGCGCGGTCAACGCCGCCAAGACCCTGGCCTTGACCGGAGCCGACCTGTTCTCCAATCCCGAGCTGATCAAGAAGGCCAAGGCCGAGCTGGCGCAAAAGCGCGGCCCGGACTTCGCCTACAAGGCCATGCTCGGCGATCGTCCTCCGGCGCTCGATTACCGCAAGGCTCGCGGCGCCGAATAGCGGTCGGGCTCCCCACCGACCGCCGACGGCCGGCGCGCTCGCCCCCCTTGCGCGCCGGCCGCCGCCTTCTCCAGTGACCAGATGAAAGAGCCATGGCAGACGTTATCTTGATCCCCCAGGAGCATTTCGAGCACCTCAAGCGCGCCTTGCCGGCGATCACCCGCGAACACCTGTTCAGCGTCTACGGCATCAGCGAGACCACCTGGAGCAAGCTGCGCAAGGGTTTGCCAATCAAGAAGGCGACCTGGCAGCGCATCCAACTGCGGTACGAGAAGGTGCGCGGGGCCCTAGCGGCCTGACGGGCGAAGGCGGCGGATGGCGAGCGCCATCGCCGCCCCCTGGGCTGGCCTTCCTTCGCCTCGATGGGCGTGTCCGCCGACGCTCCGTCTCGACATCGATCCAAGGTCGGGCTTTCGGCCTGGGGCCAGAGTCGGCTCTCGACCCTTAGGCGAAGTTGGCGGCGTCCGCTTAAGGCAGGCCGATGGAACTAGCGTGTGTCAGATTTCGACCACGCGGTCCGGCAGGGCGTTTACCCCTCCATCGCTGGGGAACGCGGCGTGGAGCTCAACGCCACACAAGTCGATCGCAAGAACCAAGCCGTTAGCGAGACCTTTGTCGCGCACGGTCCGCACGGCGCGGTCCGCGACCGCGGCCCATGCGCCAGGGCGGACGGCGGCGTCGATAACAGGGTTGGCCAGAATCTCAAGCTGGCGGTCGCCTTCCGAGGCGAAGATCAACACCGCAGGCTGACCGGCTTTCACCAAGGTGAGTGCGCCAACAAAGTGATTAAGCGCTGCGCGGCGAACTCGGGAGCGCACAGCCGATTGTCCGGTAAGAATTCGACGCACAGCCGGCAGGCCGACAATCCAGCGGACGAGGGCGAAGACCACCGCTTGCGCCACAACGTACGCCATGAGCCACGCGGTCAGGATTGAGCCGGAGGTCCAGCGCATCGCCAACGCCGCCACGCTTTCCAGCGGAAGCCCGGCGGCCATCAGCAACGGCGGGGCAAGGAGCGCCGCAGCCACGGCCCAGCCGATTGGAACGTCTCGGTAGTCCGAAAC
>JAQGIN010000144.1 GCA_028291125.1 Caulobacter sp. | reverse complement strand
ATCACATCGGCAACGGCTGGTTCGGCGGCTTCCTGCCGACCACCGCCTTCGCCATGGTCGCGGCGACGGGCAATATCTATTACGGCCTGTGGTACCCGATCGTGGTCGCCGGGCTGACGGCGGTGGTGGGCTTCCTGTTCATCAAGGAAACCAAGGACGTCGATATCGAGGCCTGAGGGCGCGCCTCCATATCCCCAACGCCCGTCATCCTAGGCCTTGTGCCTAGGACCCCCGGTTCAGCTCGCACGTGAAGCGCCGCGACGACGGCGCGCGCCGTCGTCCTCGTTCGCACCTGCGGCGGAAAGAGGGGTTCTCGCCACAGGGGCGAGAATGACGGACGTGGGGGGCGTTTGGGGGCGTGGCGCTGCAGCGCCCTACCCCGCCCGCGCGTAATACGCCTCGACCAGCGCCCGGTGGGCCGGCAGGTGCTTGAGCGCCTCGGCCCCCGCCGCGCGGACCTGGCCGAAGGCCTTGGCCGCCATCGCCCGGGCCGCCTCCGGATACAGTCCCACCGTCTCCGACAGGTCGGCCTGCCCGCCCATGCCGTGGAAGATGTACTGGTAGCTGGCCGGCAGGAAGGTCTCCAGGTCGCCGATGAAGTCGAAGCTCGACACCGGCCGCCGCCGCCACTGGGCCAGCTTGTCGGCCAGCGACTCCGGGATGGTGGCGACGTTGTCGCGCCAATAGGGCTCGGGCCGGCGGCTCAGGCAGTAATGCAGCTTGAGGAAGTCGACGACCCGTTCGTAGCGCCCGATCATCAGGCCGTTGAAATTGCGCGCCGCCGCCGCCCGCGCCCCGCGGTCGCCGAACGGATAGGCCTCGCCGATCAGGGCGGCGGCGACCTCGATCAGCATGATGCCGGTGGATTCCAGCGGCTCGAAGAAGCCGGCCGACAGGCCGACGGCGACGCAGTTGCCGATCCACTGCTGCTGGCGATAGCCGGTCTGGAACTTCAGCAGCCGTGTCGGCAGGTGGTCGGCCTCGGGGCCCAGATAGCCGCGCAGCACGGTCTCGGCCCGGGCCTCGTCGGTGTGACGGCTGGAGAACACATAGCCCGTGCCGCGACGCTCGCGCAGGCCGATGTCCCAGGTCCAGCCGGCCTCGTGGGCGGTGGCGACGGTGGCCGGCACGATCGGGGCCTCGGGATCGGCATAGGGCACCTGCACCGCCAGGGCGCGGTCATTGAACAGCACGTCGTCGACGGCGCGGAACGGCGCGCCCATCGCCTCGCCGATCAGCCGGGCGCGAAAACCCGAGCAGTCGATGAACAGGTCGCCGGCGATGTCGCCCAGCTCGCCGGCCGACAGGTGGGTGATGTCGCCGTCCTCGCCGCGATGCACGCCCTCGACCTTGCCGAGCCGGTGGGTGACCCCGGCCTCCACCCCCACGCCGCGCAGGAAGTCGGCGAAGCGGGCGGCGTCGAAATGGTAGGCGTAGTTCATCGGTCCCTGGAAGTCGGGATCGCTCAGCCGCTTGGGGCCGCGCCCGGCCTGGACCACCCCGCCCTGGATGGTCACCGCGTCGGCGAAGGGCTCGTTGCGGCCGCCCAGCAGCCAGTAGGGCGACAGGTCCTTGCCGTCGGCGGTGAACGGCAGGTTGAACGGGTGGAAATAGTCGGTGCCGGCTTGCGCCCAGTCGACGAAATGGACGCCCTGCTTGAAGGTGGAGCTGCTCTCGCGCAGGAACCGCGCCTCGCTGACGCCCAGCGCCGCCAGGGTGGCGCGGATGGTCGGGAAGGTGCCCTCGCCGACGCCGATGATGCCGATCTCGGGGGACTCGATCAGGGTGATCTGAGCCCCGCCCTGCTGGTCGGCGCGCAGGGTCTTGGCCAGATAGGCGGCGGTCAGCCAGCCGGCCGTTCCCCCGCCGACGATGACGATGCGCTGGCTCAAGCTCGCTTCCCCATGACGCGCCTCTTCGGGCTTTCGCGTCGCATCCTAATCATAAAAAATCTGGGCGGCGAATGAAATCGCCGCCCAGCGCAGGAGTATAGGGAAGAGTTCTAGTCCGCTTGGGACAAAGCGGGTCGAACAGAAAGGCTTATCTCTAAGTCTTTCATCTGTATACTATAGGCCTATATTTTGATCTACACAATCATATTCATGATATTCTAGAAGCTCGCCTTCAAACGAACACCCCAGGTGCGGGGCGGTTGATAGACCGACAGCCACACCGGCGTGGCCGGGGCGCCGAAGCTGCCGGCGCCGGCCTTGATGTCCTTGTCCTCGAGGTTCTGCACGAAGGCCTCGGCCGACCACTTGTCGCTCGGCGGGTCGTAGCGCACGGACACGTCGGAGCGGGTGTACGAGCCCTGACGGTCGGGGGCGCCCTGGTTGAAGTAGGACAGCCAGCTCTTCGACTCGAAGTGGGTGGCGATCCGCGGGGTGATGCGGCCGCCGTTGCCGAGTTCGAAGGCGTGCTCATAGGCCACCGTGCCGGAGAATTTCGGCGCGTGGGCCAGGGCGTTGCCCTTGACGTTGACCGGCGTGGCCGACGAGTTGAACAGCCGGGCGTCGACGCTGAGCAGCTCCTTGATCTCGGTGTGCTGCGCCGAGAACGACACCTGCACCCGGTCGGCCGCGGTGAGATTGGCGTTCAGCTCGGCTTCGAAGCCGTAGGCCTTGGCCCCGTCGGCGTTGTCGGTCTGCAGCGACGACGAGATGATGTTGCCGGCCGCGTCGCGGACGGTCACCGCCTGGTTGACCTGATAGCCTTTGAAGTCCTCGTAATAGGCCGCCAGGTTGAGGGTGGCGCGACCGTCCAGCAGCCGGAACTTCGACCCCGCCTCGTAGTTGGTCAGGGTTTCCGGACCGGTCAGCCGGCCGCCGTCCTGGATATTGCCCGATTTGAAGCCGGTGCCGACGCTGGCATAGACCAGGATGTCGTCGGTGAGGTCGGCGTCGGCGCGGCCCAGCCAGGTCAGCTTGTTCCAGTCGCCCTTCACGTCGTTGGGCGAGATGGCGTAGCCGGGCAGCAGGGCGACCAGTTCCTGGGCGCTGACGCCGCGGAACTGGCCGAAGATGCCGCGGCCGCAGGCCTCGGCGGTGGCGGTGGGCGGGCAGGTGTTGAAGGTGACGTTGCGGCCGCCGATGTCCTGCTTGGTGTCCTTGGTGTAGCGCAGGCCACCGGTGACCCGGACCCGGTCGTTGACGTGCCAGACCGCCTGGCCGAACACCGCCTTGGACTCGATCTCGCGCTTGGCCTGGATGAAGCTGCCGGCCCAGTTGAAGGTGCCGTTGCGCGAGCCGTTGCGGATGTCGATGTCGAAGCGGATCGAGTTGTCCTCGTGGCTGAAATAGCCGCCGAGGATCCAGTCGACGACGTTCTCGCCCGTCGACTTCAGCTGCACTTCGTGGCTGTAGGCGTCGTTGCGCGACCAGACGGTGTGGTTTTCCTGGAAGGCCCCGCCGGGGGTGTTGGCGCCGGTCGGCGGCAGAGCGCCGGCGTCGGTGTCGCTGTTGCCGCTGCCGCCCACGCGCTGGGCGCCGGCGATGTAGCTGAGCTCGATCTTGTCGTTGAGCGCGTAATCGATCTGGCTGCGCACGCCGTAGGACCAACGGTTGTTGTCCGGGGCGGTGTCGCTGAGCGTCGACCAGCGTTTTTGGCCGGCGCGCGGCGTCTGCATCAGGCCGATCACCGGCGCGCCGGTGTCCTGATAGCCCTCGACATTGAGGTTCCAGGTCAGCTTCTCATTGGGCTTCCACAGGCCGCTGACGCGCAGCGAGCGCTGGTCCTGGGCGTAGTATTTCTTGCCCTGGGTGATGAAGGTCGAGGGCGGGATGCCCGGCACCGACGGCGGCATCTGGAAGTCGGCGTAGCCGTCGTGGCGCTCGGTGATGAAGGCGACGCGCAGGCCGAAGGTGTCGGAGATCGGCATGTTGACCGACCCGCGGGTGCCGATGCGGTTGTACGAGCCGCCGGTGACCTCGGCGCTGCCGTAGAATTCGTCCAGGGTCGGCTTGGCGGTGACCAGGCTGAGGGCGCCGACCGTGGCGTTGCGGCCGAACAAGGTGCCCTGCGGGCCGCGCAGCACCTCGACGCGGTCCATGTCGTACATCAGCACCGCCGCGCCTTGGGCGCGCGGCGAATAGATGCCGTCGACATAGATGGCGACCTCGGGGTCGGCGACCTCGGTATAGGCGGCGTCGTTGCCGATGCCGCGCATGGTCAGCAGGATGGCGCCTTGGTCGCCCTGCTGGTTGAACGCCAGGCTGGGCACGAAGCGCGCCAGGTCGGTGACGTCGCGGACCTGCTGACGATCGAGCGCGGCCTGGCCGAAGGCCGAGATGGCGATCGGGGTGTCCTGAAGATTGGTTTCCCGCTTGGTGGCGGTGACGATGATCTGCTCGACCTGAGTGGAGCTGGCGGCCGGAGCCGCGGCGGTCTGGGCGTAGGCGGTCGTGGCGCCGAGCGCCGCGACGAGCGACGAGCCCGCCATAAGGGCGTTCCGTAAAAGCATGTTTCCCTCCCTGCGCGCAGATCCATTTTGCGTCCGCGCTTGCACCCCATGATTGCCTCCAGTATGACAACGTTGTCAAGCGTCGGTCATGCTTGGCGTTTAGTTGACCTGATGAGGGCGGCTTGCTGATTTCCCGAAAATCGGGAAGATGTGAGCGCGAATATCGGCTCGCCTTCGGCCGCAATACATAAAAGACGCCAAGTATTCCGTGGGAGGAAAAAAATGAATAAGACCAATTTGCGCGGCGCGATGCTGGCGCTGATGCTGGGGACCGCGAGCGTCGCCGGGATCGCCAACGCTCAGGTTACGACCAGACCTTGGGCCGATCCTAAGTTGAGCGCCGACCAGCGCGCCGACCTGCTGGTCAAGGCCATGACCCAGGACGAAAAACTCACCCTGGTGTACGGCTATTTCGGCTCGCCGCAGACCCAACCGAAGTTCCATCCCCCCGCCGAGGCCCGCATGGGATCGGCCGGCTACGTGCCCGGAATCGCCCGCCTGGGCCTGCCGCCGCAGTGGGAGACCGACGCCGGGGTCGGGGTCGCCACCCAGCGCGATTCGACCGACCCCTATCGCGAGCGCACCTCCCTGCCCTCGGGCATCGCCACCGCCGCCACCTGGAACCCCGACCTGGCCCACAAGGGCGGGGCAATGATCGGGTCCGAAGCCCGCGATTCCGGCTTCAACGTCATGCTGGCCGGCGGCGTCAACCTGCTGCGCGAGCCGCGCAACGGCCGCAATTTCGAATATGCCGGCGAGGATCCGCTGCTGGCCGGGACGATGGTCGGGGCCCAGATCGCCGGCATCCAGTCCAACCACATCATCTCGACGGTCAAGCACTACGCCTTCAACAACCAGGAAACCGGCCGGATGGTGCTCAGCGCCAACATCGCCGACGACCAGGCGCGGATGTCGGACCTGCTGGCCTTCGAATTCGCCATCGAGCACGCCGATCCGGGCTCGGTGATGTGCGCCTACAACCGCATCAACGGCGTCTATGCCTGCGAGAACGACTATCTGCTCAACCAGGTGCTGAAGACCGACTGGGCCTATAAGGGCTACGTGATGTCGGATTGGGGCGGGGTGCACAGCACCGTCGACGCCGCCAATCACGGCCTCGACCAGGAATCGGCCGGCGAGTCGTTCGACAAGCAGAAGTTCTTCGAGGGTCCGCTGAAGGCGGCGGTGGCCGCCGGCCAGGTGCCGCAGGCCCGGCTCGACGACATGGCCCGCCGCATCGTCCGCGCGATGGTCGCCCACGGCGTCGTCGACCATCCGGTGACCATCAAGCCGATCGATTTCACCGCCAACGCCAAGGTCACCCAGGCCGACGCCGAGGAGGCCATCGTCCTGCTGAAGAACGACAAGGCCCTGCTGCCCCTGGCCAAGACCGCCAAGAAGATCGCGGTGATCGGCTCGCACGCCGATGTCGGGGTGATGGCCGGCGGCGGCTCGTCCACCGTCACCCCGGTCGGCGGCAACGCCGTGTCCGGCCTGGGCCCCAAGGGCTTCCCCGGCCCGATCGTCTATCACCCGTCGTCGCCGCTGAAGGCCATCCAAGCCCGCAATCCCGGGGCCCAGGTGCGCTACGCCGACGGGACCGACCCGGCCGCCGCCGCCAAGCTGGCGGCCGACAGCGACCTGGTGGTGGTGTTCGCCCACCAGTGGGCCGCCGAGGCGCTGGACGCCTCGCTGACCCTGACCGACGGCCAGGACGCCCTGATCGCCGCCGTCGCCGCCGCCAATCCCAAGACCGTGGTGGTGCTGGAGACCGGCGGGCCGGTGCTGATGCCGTGGCTCGACAAGGTCGGGGCGGTGCTCGAGGCCTGGTATCCCGGCACCCGCGGCGGCGAGGCCATCGCCCGCGTGCTGTATGGCGAGGTCGACGCCTCGGGCCGCCTGCCGGCCACCTTCCCCGCCAGCCTCGACCAGCTGCCCTATCCCAAGCTACCCGGTCAGGACGTCGCCAAGGACACCCGCTTCGAGGTCGACTACGCCGAGGGCGCCGCGGTCGGCTACAAGTGGTACGACCTCAAGGGCCACACGCCGCTGTTCCCGTTCGGCCACGGCCTGTCCTACACGTCCTTCGCCTATGGCGGCCTCACCGCCCAGGCCAGGAACGGGACGGTCACCGTCAGCTTCCAGGTCAAGAACATCGGCGCCCGCGCCGGCAAGGCCGTGCCCCAAGTCTATGTCGGCCCCCAAATCGCCACTGGGGCCGGCGGCTGGGAGGCGCCGCGCCGCCTGGCGGGCTGGAAGAAGCTGGCCCTGGCTCCCGGCGCCAGCCAGACCGTGACCCTCACCGTCGACCCGCGCCTGCTGGCCACCTTCGACTCCAAGACCAAGACCTGGATCGTCGCCCCCGGCGACTACCAGGTGTCGCTGGGCGCCTCGTCGCGGGATCTCAAGGCGCAGGTCCCGGTGACGGTGGCGGCGCGGACGTTGCCGGTGTCGTACGACGGGAAGTAG
>JAQGIN010000097.1 GCA_028291125.1 Caulobacter sp. | reverse complement strand
GAGGCTCGGCTTCGCCTCGCACCTCAGGATGAGGACCGCTGCACCGAAGTCCTCATCCTGAGGCGCCCGCGCAGCGGGCCTCGAAGGACGCGGGGCGCTAGCGCGGAATCCATCCCTGGCGCACCGCCTCGACCCCACGGTCCAGCTCCAAAATGGCGCAGACGATGTGGTAGAACGAGCTGGCCGGGGCCGGCTCGTCGACGAAGGTTCCGTCCACCGACAGCTTGTCGCGCCACAGGCCCGGCACGGTGACGTCGAGATATTTCAGCAGGCCCTCGGCCCCGGCGGCGGCCGTGGCCCACCAGGCCGGGTCGCCGGTCACCCGCGCCGCCAGCACCCCGGCCTTGATCCGCTCGGTCTGGGCCCACAGCCGGGCGACGCCGTCGTGGACGCTGAGATCGTCGAGCAGGGCGAAGATCGAGACGCCGCGGACCGGGTCCGTGCCCGGCCCGTCGCCGATGGCGATCATCCGCAGCGCCGCCGCGACGGCGTCGTCGCGGTCGGCCAGCTTGCCCCAGCGCAGCAGCAGCCAGCCCCATTCGAACTGGTGGCCGGGTTCGATAATCCGGCCGGCCAGGCCGGCGGCCGGGTTCCAGTCGCCGTCGTAATATTCGCGCACCCCGCCGCTGATCGGGTTGACGAACTTATCCAGCGCCAGCTCGGCGAGCTCGTCGGCCAGGTCCCGCCATTCCGCGTCGCCACCGGCCTCGACCCAGGCCAGGCTGGCCTCGAACAGGTGCATGTGCGGGTTGGACAGCAGCGGCAGGCGGCGCGGCGACGCCTCCTCGAAGCCGGCGAGAGGATGCTTGAGCGTGGCGTACAGCTGGTCGCGCAGGTCGGCGGCGATCACCGGCAGGTTCCAGCCGGCCGCCGGGACCTCGGCCCGTTCGGGCAAGGCTTGGCTGGCGACCGCCAGGCCGAACAGGGCGAAGGCTTGGTCATAGAGGTCGACGCTGTCGTCGAGCGGCCCGCCGTCGGGGGCCACCAGGGTGCGGATCAGGCCGTCGGGTCGCACATAGTGCGCCAGGTAGAAGTCCAGGCCATGGGCCAGGGCGGCCTCCCACGGGCCTTGCCAGCCCAGCAGGCCGGCGGCGGCGTAGGCGTAGATTTGCCGTGGCTGCACCCGCGCCCGACGCGGCGCCTCGACCGGCGTTCCGTCCTGGGCGATCTTCTCGAAGAACCCGCCGCGCGCATGGTCGGCCCCGACCTCCCACCACAGCGGAAAGGCCGCCTCCAGCGCCCAGGATTTGAGCTGGTCGCGCAGGCGGACGGCGTCGGCGAAGGCGTCGGGCATTCGAAACTCCGATGGAGCGACGCTTTTAGGGCAAGTCGCCGGTCTTCGCCATAACGGCGCCTTGTGAGCCCGCGCCGGCTTCGGCTATCGATCGTCCATGACCGTCTCCCCGCCCCTGCGCGCCGTGTTCCTCGACCGCGACGGCGTGCTCAATGTCGACCACGGCTATGTCTCCGACCCGGCGGCGCTGGCGTGGATTCCCGGCGCGCGCGAGGCGGTGGCGGCCTTCACTCGGGCGGGGCTGACCACCTTGGTGGTCACCAACCAGTCGGGGGTGGGCCGCGGCTATTTCGATGAGGCCGCCATGCACCGCTTCCACGCGGAGATGAACGCCCAGCTCGAGGCGGTCGGCGGCCGCATCGACGCCTTCTATTTCGCGCCCCACCACCGCGACGCGGCGATCGAGGCCTATCGCGTCGCCGACCACCCCGATCGCAAGCCCAATCCCGGCATGATCCTGCGCGGCCTGGCCGACTGGTCGGTGGCCCCGAGCGAGGCGGTGCTGATCGGCGACAAGGACACCGACATCGAGGCGGCGCGGCGGGCCGGGGTCGAGGGCCTGCTGTTCCCCGGCGGCGACCTGCTGGCCTTCGTCCGCGACCGCCTGGGCGACCGGCTGCCGGCCTGACGCCGCTAAGGCTGGCCTCGGCGGGGCGAGCGGGATAAACCCACGTCAAAATCGAAAGCAGCGCGCGGGCCCATGCAAATCTTCCTCGACAGCACCGACACCAAGGTCATCGCCGATCTGGCCGCCACCGGCCTGGTCGACGGCGTCACCACCAATCCGACCCTGATCGCCAAGGCCGGGCGGCCGATGCTGGAGGTGATCGCCGAGATCTGCGATCTGGTGCCTGGCCCGATCAGCGCCGAGGTCGCCGCCACCACCCACGCCGCGATGATCGCCGAGGGCACGAAGCTGGCCGCCATCGCGCCCAACGTCGTGGTCAAGGTTCCCCTGACCCGCGACGGCCTGATCGCCACCGCCGCCTTCGCCAGCGAAGGCATCTCGACCAATGTCACCCTGTGCTTCTCGGCCACCCAGGCCCTGCTGGCCGCCAAGGCCGGCGCGACTTACGTCTCGCCGTTCATCGGCCGGCTGGACGACTACGGCTTCGACGGCATGGACCTGATCCGCGACATCCGCGCCATCTACGACAATTACGGCTACGAGACCGAGATTCTCGCCGCCTCGATCCGCAACGTCGCCCACGTCAAGGACGCCGCCATCGTCGGCGCCGACGTCGTCACCATCCCGCCGGCGGTGTTCGCCGACCTGTTCAAGCACCCGCTGACCGACAAGGGCCTGGAGCAGTTCCTCAAGGACTGGGCCGGCACCGGCCAGTCCATTCTCTAGGCGAACATCGTTATTTTATATTGCGGATGCGAGCCGTGATCGCATTTGCGAACTTGCGCGTTAAGGTGGCCAAGTCGTTAAGGATTGGTCACCCATGTCCCGCGCCACCACGGAAGTCCGCCTCGCCTCGTCCGACGAAGCCGCCTATTTTTCGCGTTTCGTCCAAGGCTTCCTGTCGCAGAACGGCTTTCCGTTCGTAATCATCCACAACGCCCCCGACCTGGCCGGCGAGCGGCGCGAGGTGGTGTTCGAGGATCCCGGCGTCAGCCGCAAGTTCGCCCAGGAATGGGGCCGTACGCGGCGTTCGGCCGGCGAGGCCTAAACCGGTCGCGACGCGGTCGCGCGGGCTTCCCTTCTTGCGAAAATCGGCGCTAATCAGGGGAAACGTTTCGTCCCAAGGCGGAGTTACGCCATGAACGACCCCAAATTCGCGCTTCCGCCCATCGCCGGTTCGGCCCTGGAGTTGATCGGCCGCACGCCGATGGTCGAGGTGCGCAACATCGACACCGGCCCGTGCCGGCTGTTCCTCAAGCTCGAGAACCAGAACCCCGGCGGCTCGATCAAGGACCGCGTCGCCCGCTCGATGATCGAGGCGGCCGAGGCCGACGGCAGTCTCAAGCCCGGCGGAACGATCATCGAGGCCACCGCCGGCAACACCGGCCTGGGCTTGGCCCAGGTGGCGACCCTGAAGGGCTACAAGCTGATCCTGATCGTGCCCGACAAGATGGCGCGCGAGAAGATCCTGCACCTGCGGGCCATGGGCGTCGACGTCCGCCTGACCCGCAGCGACGTCGGCAAGGGCCATCCGGAATACTATCAGGACATGGCCCAGACCCTGGCCCAGTCGATCCCGGGCTCGATCTACGTCAACCAGTTCGAGAACCCGGCCAATCCGCTGGCCCACGAGACCACCACCGCCCCCGAGATCCTCGAGCAGATGGGCGGCGACGTCGACGCCGTGGTGGTCGGGGTCGGCTCCGGCGGCACCTTGACCGGGGTCGGCCGCTACATGGCCAAGCATTCGCCCAAGACGGTGATGGTGCTGGCCGATCCGGTCGGCTCGATCCTTTGCGACTATGTCGCCACCGGGACCCATGGCGAGGCCGGTTCGTGGATCGTCGAGGGCATCGGCGAGGATTTCATCCCGGTCAACGCCCAGATGGGTCTGGTCAAGAAGGCCTATTCGATCAGCGACCGCGAGAGCGTCGACACCGCCCGCCTGCTGCTGAAGAAGGAGGGCATCCTCGGCGGCTCGTCCTCGGGCACCCTGCTGGCGGCGGCCCTGCGCTGGTGCCGCGAGCAGACCGAGCCCAAGCGGGTGGTGACCCTGGTCTGCGACACCGGGGCCAAGTACCTGACCAAGATGTTCAACGACATGTGGCTGGCGGCCCACGGCTTCGACGAGCGCGAGCTGCACGGCGACCTGCGCGACCTGATCGCCAAGCGCTACGCCGACGGCGGCGTGGTGGCGGTCGGTCCCGACGACACCCTGATGACCGCCTATAACCGCATGCGCAGCGGCGACATCAGCCAGTTGCCGGTGGTCGACCGCGGCAAGCTGGTCGGCATCCTCGACGAGAGCGACATCCTCGCCGCCGTCGAGGGCCCCGACGACGATCGCGGCCCGAAGTTCAAGACCCTGGTCGCCGCCGCCATGACCAAGGCGGTCAACACCCTGCAGTCGCACCAGGGCGTCGACGCCCTGCCCGAGGTGTTCGACCGCGACGAGGTGGCCCTGGTGGTCGACGGCGACGAATTCGTCGGCGTCATCACCCGGGTGGACCTGATCAATCACCTGCGGATGAGCGCCTAGTCCCGCGCCACAACACCCTCGTCCTTCGACAAGCTCAGGATGAGGTTGTTGAATGCGACATCAGCAGTAGCCCTCACCCTGAGCCTGTCGAAGGGCGAGAGTGGCCCTAGGACCCTTCCATGACCGACACCCCCGGCAAGAACCGCCTGGCCTTCGCCACCCGCACCATCCATGGCGGCCAGAGCCCCGACCCGACCACCGGGGCGGTGATGGTGCCGATCTACGCCACCTCGACCTACGCCCAGACCAGCCCCGGCGAGCACAAGGGCTTCGAGTACAGCCGCAGCCAGAACCCGACCCGCTTTGCCTTCGAACGCTGCATCGCCGACCTGGAGAGCGGGACCGCGGGCTTCGCCTTCGCCTCGGGCCTGGCGGCGGCCTCGACCATCCTCGAGAACCTGGACATCGGCGCGCACGTCATCGCCAGCGACGACCTCTATGGCGGCTCGTTCCGGCTGTTCGACATGGTGCGCACGCGCTCGGCCGGCCTGCGCTTCAGCTTCGTCGACATGGGCGACCTGGCGGCGATCGAGGCGGCGATCCGGCCCGAGACCTAGATGATCTGGGTCG
>JAQGIN010000066.1 GCA_028291125.1 Caulobacter sp. | reverse complement strand
GCCGCAGAAGAGCAACATCGCCGGCGAGGCCGTGCCGTCGCCCGCCGAGCCGCCGCGCGACTGCCCGCTGTGCCCACGGCTGGTGGCCTATCGCCGCGAGACCCAGGCGCTGTACCCCGACTGGTTCAACGGCCCGGCCCCATCGTTCGGCGACAAGGACGCCAAGCTTTTGGTCGTCGGCCTGGCCCCTGGCCGCAAGGGCGCCAACCGCACCGGCCGGCCGTTCACCGGCGACTATGCCGGGGTGCTGCTCTACGACACCCTGATCAAGTTCGGCTTCGCCACCGGCAAGTTCGAGGCCCGGCCCGACGACTCGCTGCGGCTGATCGGGGCGGCGGTGACCAACGCCGTGCGCTGCGCCCCGCCCGGCAACAAGCCCGAGACCAGCGAAGAGAACAATTGCCGGCCATTCCTGACTAATCGCCTGCAGGCCTTCCCGAAGCTGAAGGCCATCGTCACCCTGGGCGACGTGTCGCGGCGCAACCTGTTGAAGGCCCTGGGCCTGAAGGCCTCGGCCGGAGTCGGCGGCCACGGCGGCGAGTTCCAGGCCGGGCCGTATCGGGTGTTCAACAGCTATCACTGCTCGCGGCTCAACACGAACACCGGCCGGCTGACCACGCCGATGTTCGAGGACCTGTTCGCCCGGGTGAAGGCCTATCTGGACGAGGCCGACTAGGCTGGATCGGCATTCAGGGTTTCGACGGCGCCGAGCCCCACTTTATGGTCCGTCATTCTCGTCCTTGTGGCGGGAACCCCTGGTTCAGCTGACCCGTGAGACGCAAGCGGACCGCCAGCGGTCCACCCCTCCAGCACCTGCGGGCGGAAAGAGGGGTTCCCGCCACAAGGGCGGGAATGACGGATAAAAGGGAGGGCCGATAGAATGTCGATCCGCCCTAACCCTCAGAGCTTGACCGTCCGCCCTTCGCGCGCGGCGCGGTAGATCGCCTCGATCACCTTCATGTCCTTCACCCCCTCCTCGCCGGGGACGATCGGCTCGCGGCCGGTGAGGATGCAGTCGGCGAAATGGTCGAGCTGGCCGGCGAACTGGCTCTTGGCGCCGGTCGGCGGGGTCCAGGTCTCGGTCTTGCCGCCGATGCGGGTGCGCATCGCCTGGCCCTCGTAGGGCGTGGCCGGGTCGAGATCGATCCAGCCCTTGGGACCCGACACCCGATAGCGATTGCAGTTGGCGCTGTAGGTCGAGAAGCAGTTGGCGGTCGCGCCCGACGGGAAGGCCAGCTGGAAGGCGATGGTGTCCTCGACCTCCTTGAAGCGGATGTCCGAGCGGTCGGTGGATTCGAGCGCGTTGACCGCCACCGGCTCCTCGCCGGTCAGGTAACGGGTGGCGTTGAGGCTGTAGATGCCGATATCCATCAGGCTGCCGCCGCCCGACAGCGCCTTCTTCAGCCGCCACTGGTTGGGATCGCCGGCCGTGAAGCCGTGGTCGGCGACGATCGTGCGGATCGGCCCCACGGCCCCGCTCCGCGCCAGGCGGATGGCCTCGACATTGTGCGGCTGGAAGCGGCTGCGATAGCCGATCATCAGCTTGCGGCCGGCCGCCTTGCAGGCCCGGACCATGGCTTGCGCGTCGGCGGCCGAGGTCGCCATCGGTTTTTCGCACATCACGTGCTTGCCGGCCTTGGCGGCCCGCTCGGTGAAGGTGCGGTGCAGGCTGTTGGGGGTGACCACATAGACGATGTCGACGCTGGGATCGTCGAGGATGCGATCGAAGGTCTCGTAGCTGTAGCGGCTCTTCTCGGGCACGCCGTACTGCTCGCCGAAGGTCTTCAGCTTCTCGGGCGTGCCGCTGACCAGACCGGTCAGCCTGGCATGCTCGCACTCGGCGAAGCGCGGCATGATGATCCGGGTGGCGTAGTAGCCCAGGCCCAGCATCGCATAGCCCAGCTTGCGCCCCTCGGCCTTGGCCTGGGCCAGGGCCTCGAACGGGGCCGCGGCCAGCAGGCCGGCGGAGACGCCGCCGGCCAGGAAGCCCCGCTTGCTCAGATCGTCCATGTCGCCGCTCCCTAGGTGATGAGGCCGGTCGTCTTCGTTCGCACGCGCGCCAGGATGTGGTCGGAGGTCAGGAACAGGGTCTTGCCGTCCTCGCCGAACGCGCAATTGGCCACCGCGTGCCCGGTCTCGATGACGCCGATCAGCTCGGCCCGCGGGGTGAGGATCAGCACGCCGCCGGGGCCGGTGGCGAACAGGCGGCCGTCGACGTCCAGGGCCATGCCGTCGGGATTGCCAGGAGCGTTGGGGCCCTGCAGCGGCTTGGTATCGAAGAACACCTTTCCCGGCCCGGTCGGCAGGCCGTCGGCGCCCAGATCGTAGGCCATGATCACCGGCCGGTCCGGATCGGACACCGAGACGTACAGCCGCCGCTGGTCGGGCGACAGGGCGATCCCGTTGGGGAAGGTCAGGCCGCCGTCGATCAGGACGACGGCGCCGTCGGGCGTGTAGCGATAGACGCCGTTGACGCTCAGCTCCTTGATCGGCGAGTCGTTGATCCCCGCCAGGCCATAGGGCGGGTCGGTGAAATAGATCGCGCCGGACTTGGCCACGGCCAGGTCGTTGGGGCTGTTGAACTTCTTGCCCTGGTAGCGGTCGACCAGGATGGTCTTCTTCTTGGTCTTCAGGTCGACGCGGGCCAGGGCGCGGTTGCCGTGGTCGCAGACCAGCAGCCGCCCGGCCGCGTCCAGCGCCAGACCGTTCGAACCCGGCTCGCGGAACGGCGACGGGTCGGGGCCGTCATAGCCCGACGGCTTGAGGAACACCGTCGCGCCGTCGGCCTCCGACCAGCGGTACATGACGTTGCCCGGCACGTCCGAGAACACCAGATAGCCGCCGTCCTTCACCCACACCGGCCCCTCCGACCAGACATAGCCGTCGGCCAGCTGTTCGATCGCCGCGTCCGGCCCGATCACCGCGTCGAGGGCGGGCGACAGGCGGCGGACCCGGCCGATGACCGGCCTGGACGTCGAGACGGGAACGGGGGCGGACATGGCGGCTCCGGCGGCGAGAAGGGCGATGCTGAGGCCCAAGGTGGTGGAGCGGCGCGTGGAAGTCATGGGTTCGGATCCGCCTAGAGGAATGACAGCGATGTCATAGCAAAATCGAACGGCGTTTGGCGACCCTCTTTGGGTCTCAGGTCCGCACCCGAGGCACGGCGTCCAGCCACCGAGCATAGGCCGCCTCGCGGACATGGACGCTGACGCCCGGGGCCAGGGCCTGGGCCGCCGGCCGCACCGCGATGGCCGCCTCCAGCGAGTCGTAGATCCCGGCCCCGACCCCGGCGAACAGCGCCGCGCCCAGGGCGGTGGCCTCCTGATAGGCGGCGCGGTGCACCGGCAGGCCGGTGAGGTCGGACAATCGCTGCGAGAACCAGGCGCTTTTCGACATGCCGCCGTCGATGCGCAGCTGGGCCTCGGCGTGGAAGGCGGTCGGAGCGTCCAGCCGCATGGCCTCGATCAGGTCGCGGGTCTGCAGGGCGCAGGCGTCGTAGGTGGCGGCGGCGATCTCGGGCAGGCCAGCGTCGCGGGTCAGGCCGAAGATCGCGCCGCGCGCCTCGGCGTCCCACCACGGCGCGCCAAGTCCGACGAAAGCCGGCACCATATAGACGCTCTGGGTCGGATCGGCGGTCTTGGCCAGTGCTCCGGTTTCCGACGCCGACTTGAACAGCCGCAACCCGTCGCGCAGCCACTGCACTGCGGCGCCCGCCACGAAGATCGAACCCTCCAGCGCATAGGTCGTCTTGCCGTCGAGCCGATAGGCGATCGTCGTCAGCAGCCGGTTCTTCGAGCGCACCAGGTCCGCTCCGGTTTTGAGCAGCGCAAAGCAGCCGGTGCCGTAGGTCGATTTCAGCATGCCCGGCTCAAAGCACGCTTGCCCGATGGTCGCCGCGTGCTGGTCCCCCGCGACGCCGCGAATGGGAATGGCCGCACCAAAGAGCTCCGCTTCGGTCATGCCGAAATCGGCCGCGCAATCCTTCACCTCGGGCAACAGCGCCGCCGGCACGTCGAGCAGGCGCAGCAGTTCCTCGTCCCAGCCGTTGGTCTCGATGTTGAACAGCATAGTGCGGCTGGCGTTGGTCGCGTCCCTGGAGTGCAGCTTGCCCCCGGTCAGCCGCCAGATCAAAAAGCTGTCGATGTTGCCGAACGCCAGTTCGCCCCGCACGGCGCGTTTGCGCGCGCACTTCACGTGGTCGAGAAGCCACTTGATCT
>JAQGIN010000057.1 GCA_028291125.1 Caulobacter sp. | reverse complement strand
GTCGACAGCTGGCCGGTGTGCTCGCGATAGAGCTCCTGCCACGGCGTGCCGGACTCCGGCACGGCCGGGATGCCCTCTTTCTTGCGCTCGGCGATCGTCGCCTCGTCGACCTGGGCGTCGCAGCGGCCGGTGTTGAGGTCGATGCGCAGCACGTCGCCGGTGCGCAGCCACGACAGGCCGCCGCCGACCGCGCTCTCGGGCGAGGCGTTGAGGATCGACGGGCTGTCGGCGGTGCCCGACTGGCGGCCATCGCCGAGGGTCGGCAGGCTCATGATGCCGCGCTTCAACAGGGCGTCCGGCGGCTGCATGTTGACCACCTCGGCCGAGCCCGGCCAACCGATCGGCCCCGCCCCGCGGATCACCAGGATGGTGCGCTCGTCTATGCCCAGGGCCGGGTCGTTGATGCGGGCGTGGTAGTCGTCCGAGCCGTCGAACACCACGGCCTTGCCCTCGAACACCCCTTCGTTTCCGGGCGCGCTGAGATAGCGGTCGCGGAACTCCGGGCTGATGACGCTGGTCTTCATGATCGCGAAGTCGAACAGATTGCCCTTCAGCACCAGGAAGCCGGCCCGCTCGCTCATCGGCTGGGCGTAGGGGAACACCACCTCGCGGTCCTTGGTCTCGCGGCCTTCCAAATTCTCGGCCATGGTCTTGCCGGTGACGGTCATGGCGTCGCCGTGCAGGCGTCCGGCCTGCAGCAGCTCCCACAGCACCGCCGGCGCGCCGCCGGCCCGATGGAAGCGCTCGCCCAGATACTTGCCGGCCGGCTGCATGTTGAGGATCAGCGGGATGTCGTAGGCCGCCCGCCAGTCGTCGGCGGTGATGTCCAGCCCCGCGTGGCGGGCCATGGCGACGATGTGCGGCTGGGCGTTGGTCGAGCCGCCGGCCGCCGCCACCAGGGCGATGGCGTTCTCGAAGGCCTGCTTGGTGAGGATGTCGAGCGGTTTGACGTCGTCATAGGCCAGGTCGACGATCCGCTGGCCGGTCCTGTAGGCCATCTGGCCGCGCTCGCGGTACGGGGCGGGGATCGCCGCGCAGCCGGTCAGCGACAGGCCCAGGGCCTCGGCCACGGCGTTCATCGTCGAGGCCGTGCCCATGGTGTTGCAGTGGCCGGCCGAGGGGGCGCTGTCGGCGGCCCGCTGGATGAACTCCTCCTCGTCGATCTCGCCGGCCGCCAGCTTGCGGCGCGAGCGCCAGATCACCGTGCCCGAGCCGACCAGTTCGCCGTCGTGCCAGCCGTCCAGCATCGGCCCGCCCGACAGCACGATGGCCGGGATGTTGACGGTGGTGGCGGCCATGATCCCGGCCGGGGTGGTCTTGTCGCAGCCGGTGGTCAGCACCACCGCGTCGATCGGATAGCCGTGCAGGATCTCGACCAAGCCCAGATAGGCCAGGTTGCGGTCCAGGGCCGCGGTCGGCCGCCGGCAGTTCTCGAAGATCGGATGGACTGGGAACTCCATCGGAATGCCGCCGGCGTCGCGGATGCCGTCGCGGATCCGGCTCACCAGGTCCAGGTGGATGCGGTTGCACGGCGAGATGTCGCTGCCGGTCTGGGCGATGCCGATGATCGGCTTGCCGCTGCGCAGCTCTTCCGGCGTGACGCCGTAGTTCATGAACCGCTCCAGATAGAGGGCGGTCATGTCGATGTGGTCGGGATTGTCGAACCAGTCGCGCGAGCGGAAGCGACGGGCGGGGCGGGGGCTAGGCAAGGCGGACCTCGTTCTGGGGCAGGCCGGGGACATCGACGCGGGCCGCGAACAGACCGCCGGCCAGGGGCTGGGCCGTCCGCTGGGCGTCGTCAAGACCCTTCCAGGCCGTGGTGATGTAGAGCGTCGTCAGATCGGGGCCGCCGAACGCCGCCTTGGTGACATTGGCCACCGGCAGTTCCAGCCGCGACAGCAGCTCCCCGGCCGGCGAATAGCGGGCCAGGCCCCAGCCGCCGAACAGGCCGGTCCAGACGCAGCCCTCGGCGTCGACGATCGGGCCGTCGGGATAGGCGCCCGGCCGGTCGACGGCCACGAACAGCCGCTTGTTCGACAGCGATCCGTCGGCGGCCAGGTCGAAGGCCCAGATCACCCGCTCCAGGGTGTCGGTGTGATAGAGGGTCTGGCCGTCGGGGCTGACCGCCGGGCCATTGGTGATGCAGTAGCCGGCGTCGATGCGCACCGGCGCGCCGGCGCCGTCATAGCGGTAGAGGGCTCCGGTCAGGGTCTCCTCCAGATCGTGCATCGAACCGAACCACAGCCGGCCCGTCGCGTCGACGAAGCCGTCGTTGAGGCGGTTGTCCAGGGCCGGGTCCTCGACCGACGCCAGCCGCTCGAAGCCGCCGCTGGCGGGATCGAACCGGTGCAGGCCGGTCTTCAGTCCGGCGATGAAGCCGCCGCCGGCCACCGGGGCCAGAAAGCCGGGTTGGGCGGGGGCGTCCCAGCTTCGCGTGGCCCCGGTCGCCGGATGGAAACGGTGGATCCGCTCGCCCTTGATGTCGACGAACCATAGCGCCTGCTCGACCGCC
>JAQGIN010000038.1 GCA_028291125.1 Caulobacter sp. | reverse complement strand
CGGCGGCCTGGCCGAACGGCGACTGGCTGGCGGCCTTCGTCGCCGAGGGCCTGCACGGCGAGATGGGCTGGATGGAAGAAACCCTGGAGCGGCGCTCGCACCCGACGGCGATGTGGCGCGAGGCCCGCTCGGCCATCGTCCTGGGGGTCAATTACGGCCCCGACCACGACCCGCTCACCGCCCTGGAGGATCCGACCCGGGCGGCGCTGTCGGTCTACGCCCAGGGCGACGACTATCACGAGGTGATCAAGAAGCGGCTGAAGCTGCTGGCCGGCTGGGCCCAGCGCCAGTTCGGCGGCGACGTGAAGGTGTTCGTCGACACCGCGCCGCTGATGGAAAAGCCGCTGGCTCAGCGGGCCGGCCTCGGCTGGCAGGGCAAGCACACCAATCTGGTGTCGCGCCCGTTCGGCTCGTGGCTGTTCCTCGGCTCGGTGCTGACCACCCTGGCCCTGGAGCCCGACGCCGCCGAGGTCGATCACTGCGGCTCGTGCCAGGCCTGTCTCGACATCTGCCCGACCAACGCCTTCCCAGCCCCGTTCCGCCTCGACGCCCGCCGCTGCATCTCCTACCTGACCATCGAGCTGGCCGGGCCGATCCCGCGCGAATTCCGCCCGGCCCTGGGCAACCGCATCTATGGCTGCGACGACTGCCTGGCCGTCTGTCCGTGGAACAAGTTCGCCCAGAGGGCCGGCGAGGCCAAGTTCCACGCCCGCGAGACGCTGCGGGGACCAGCGCTGGCCGATCTGGCCGCCCTCGACGACGCCGCCTTCCGCGCCCTGTTCTCCAAGAGCCCGGTCAAGCGCATCGGCCGCGACCGCTTCGTGCGCAACGTGCTCTACGCGCTGGGCAATTCCGGCGATGCGGCGGCGATGGGCGCGGTGGCGCCGCTGCTGGCCGACCCGTCGCCGACGGTGCGCGGCGCGGCGGTATGGGCGACCGCGCGACTGGATCCGGCGGGGTTCGCGGCGCGGCGGGTTGGGGTCGTCGAGGACGATCCCGAGGTGATGGCGGAGTGGGCGGCGGGGTGACCCCCCTCCGGCCCTCCGGGCCACCTCCCCCAAGGGGGAGGATCTATGCCGCGCTAGATGCTCCCCCTTGGGGGAGCTGTCGCGAAGCGACTGAGGGGGTCTTCCCCCGTCTAGTCCGCCCGCGCCAGCAGCCCCTCGATCGCCGCCCACGCCTCCGGCTCGGTCAGCATCGGGGCGTGGCCGACATTGGGGACCTCGGCATAGGCCATGTCCGGCGCGACGGCGCGCATGCGCGCGACGATCGGCGGGTCGATGAGGTCGGAGATCGCGCCGCGCACCAGCAGCAGCGGCCGCCCGGTGGCCAGGGCCCGCAGCAGCGGCGTCATGTCGGCTGGCGGCGCCTCGGGGTCGGCGGCCTTGAACACCGCCGAGATGTCGGGGTCGTAGGCCAGGGTCAGGGTCCCGTCCGGGGCTTGGTCGAACAGCCGGCGGGCGAAGCGGTCCCAGTCGGCGTCGCCATAGGCCGGAAAGGCCGTTTCGTTGATCGACCGGGCGTAGGCGGCGGCCTCGGTCCAGGACGGAAAATGTGACGCGCCGCCGACATAGCCGCCGATGCGGGCCAGGCCGACCGGCGACAGCTCGGGGCCGACGTCGTTGAGCACGGCGGCGGCGATCGCCTGCGGGGCCATGGCCGCCAGCACCATCGTGATGATGCCGCCCATGCTGGTGCCGATGAACACCGCCCGTTCGATCCCCGTGGTCTCCAGCAGGGCGACGATGTCGGCGGCGTAGGTTCCGGGATGGTAGTTCAGCGGCTGCGGGTCGCGGGCCGAGCCGCCGCGGCCGCGCACGTCGACCGCCAGCACCCGCCGGCCCTGGGCGGCGATCCGCGGGGCCAGGTCCTCGAAGTCACGGGCGTTGCGGGTCAGGCCGTGGATGCAGATCACCGGGACGCCCGCCGCCGCGCCCTGGGCCGGATAGTCGCGGGCGTGCAGCACCAGGCCGTCGGGCGCCGTCCAGAACAGATCGGTGAAGGCCATGCCGGGCTCCTAGTAGACGAACGGCGAAGGCAGGGCGGCCAGCAGCGGGGCCTCGGCGTCGCGGGCGTTGGTGGTCACCTCGGCCTCCGGCACGCCCCAGTCGATGGCCACGGCCGGGTCGTTCCAGCGCAGCGCGCCTTCGGCCTTGGGATCGTAATAGTTCGTGACCTTGTAGAGCACCTCGCACTCCTCGGAGAGGGTGCAGTAGCCGTGGGCGAAGCCCTGGGGCACCAGCAGCTGCTGGGCGTTGTCGGCCGACAGCTGCGCCCCCACCCAGACGCCGTAGGTCGGCGAGCCGACGCGGATGTCGACGGCGACGTCGAAGATCGCGCCGCGCACCACCCGCAAGAGCTTGTCCTGGGCCGAGGGCGCGGCCTGGAAATGCAGGCCGCGGACGATGCCGCGCTTGGTCGAGCGGACGTGGTTGTCCTGCACGAAGGTTCGGCTGAAGCCGGCCTCGTCGAGCGCCGCCTGGCGGAAGGTTTCCGAGAACCAGCCGCGCTCGTCGCCGTGGCGGGCGGGGGTGATCAGCAGGACCTCGGGGATCGCCAGCGGCGTGATATTCATCTAATCGAACCCTTACAATGAGCACCCCACGCATGGCCCGCGCGACCGGACTTGGCAAGCGCGACCCCGCCGCCGCGCCGCTGATCAGCGTCGTCATCGTCGCCTATCAGAGCGGCCCCACCCTGGCGCGCTGCCTGGCCGGGCTGGCGGCCCAGACCTTCGCCGACTTCGAGCTGCTGATGGTCGACAACGCCTCGAGCGACGGCGCACCCCAGGCGGCGGCCACGGCCGACCCGGCGCTGCGGCTGATCGAGGCCGGGGCCAATCTCGGCTTCGCGGCCGGCAACAACCTGGCGGCGAGGGGGGCCCGGGGGCGGTGGCTGGTGCTGCTCAATCCCGACGCCTTCCCGCATCCCGACTGGCTGGCGCAACTGGCCGCCGCCGCCGAGCGCCGGCCCGACGTGCACTGCTTCACCTCGCTGCAGCTGGTGGCCGAACAGCCCGAGCTGATGGACGGGGCCGGCGACGTCATGACCTCGGCCGGCATCCCGTTCCGCGGCGGCTATCGCCGGCGGCGGCCCGAACGCCTGCCCGAGGGCGAGGTGTTCTCGGCCTGCGGCGCGGCGATGATGATCGACGCGGCCCTGTTCCAAGCGCTGGGCGGCTTCGACGAGCGGTTCTTCTGCTATTGCGAGGATGTCGATCTGGGCTACCGCCTGCGGCTGGCCGGCGAGCCGACCCTGCTGGTCCCGGACGCCGTGGTTGAGCACGTCGGCTCGGCCACCCTAGGGGTGCGCTCGGACTTCGCTTTGTTCCACGGCTCGCGCAATCGCATCTGGACCTTCCTGAAGAACACCCCGCCGGTGCTGTTCTGGCTGACCGCGCCGCTGCACGCGGCGGTGACCCTGGGCCTGCTGATGCTGCACGCCCGCCGGGGCGACGCCGGGGCGGTGGTTAAGGGCATCCGGGCCGCCTTCGTCGAAAAGGACCTGGCCCCGATCCTGGCCAGCCGCCGCGCCCTGCAGGCCAGCCGCCGCGCCAGCTCGTGGGACATCCTGCGGGCCATGGCCATCGATCCGGTGGCCTTCTTCGGCCGCCGGGTGGTCATCCGCCGATCGACAGGTCCTCGATCAGCCGGGCCATGAAGGCCGCGCCGCGCTGTATCTGGGAAAGCTCGACATATTCGTCGGGCTGGTGGGCCTGGTCGATCGAGCCGGGGCCGCAGATCACCGTCGAGAACCCCGCCCCCTGGAACTGGCCGGCCTCGGCGGCGTAGGGCGCCACCCGCGACGGGCCGTTGTCGCCGGTCAAGCGGCGGGCGAAGGCCTCGGCGACGCCGCCGTCCTCCGGCGCGAAGGCGGGGGTCAGCGAGCGCCGCTCGACCTTGACCCCGGCCTCGGGGAAGCGGGCCTTCAGCTCGGCGTCGACCTCTCGCGCCAAGGCGAAGAACTCGGTCAGCGCCGCCTGGGCGTCCATGCCCGGCGGGGTGCGCAGGTCGAAGACGAACACGCATTCGCGGGCCAGGATGTTCACCGCCGTGCCGCCGTTGATCTGGCCGACGGTCAGGGTCGCGCCCTTGGGGGTGAACGGCGAGGCCGGATCGGCCTGCGCCGTCAGCCGCTCGGACAGGGCCAGCAGGTTCGCCATCAGCTTGATCGCCGCCATATTGGCCGAGACCCCCAGATGGGTGAGGCTGGAATGGGCTTCGTGACCGCTGACCGTCACCCAGAACGAGGCGATGCCCTTGTGGCCGCTGACCGCGACCATGTCGGTGGGCTCGCCGACCACCACCAGGGCCGGGCGCGGCAGCTCGGCGGCGATCACCGCGATCATGTCCGGCGCGCCCAGGCAGCCGACCTCCTCGTCATAGGACAGGGCCAGGTGGACGGGGCGGCTGAGTTGGGCGGCGGCCAGCTCGGGGGCGGCGGCCAGGGCCAAGGCCAGAAAGCCCTTCATGTCGCAGGTTCCGCGGCCGTACAGCCGGCCGTCGCGCGGGGTCAGGGTCCAGGGATCGGAGGTCCAGGGCTGGCCGTCGACCGGCACCACGTCGGTATGGCCCGACAGCACCACCCCGCCCTCGACCGCCGGGCCGATCGAGGCCAGCAGGTTGGATTTGGTCCCATCGTGATTGGGCACCCGGCGCGAGGCGACGCCGAGCCCGTCCAGATAGGCCTCGACCCATGCGATCAAGGCCAGGTTTGAGTCGCGCGAGGTGGTGTCGAAGGCGACCAGGGTGGCGAGGATGTCGACGGCGCGCGTGGCGAGGGCTTCGGGGGAGGCGGGCATGGCGCGAGCCTAGCCCGGCCCCGGGCCAGCGCCTACCGGCCTTGGCGGTGAAAACCGGGCTTTCCCTGGCGACGCCCGCGCTCTAGACGGTGCGGACCATGATCCTGACCCTTTCCTGCCCCGACCAGCGCGGCATCGTCGCCAAGGTCTCCGCCTTCCTGTTCGAGCGCGGCTGCAACATCCTCGACGCCCAGCAGTTCGACGACCAGGAGACCGGCATGTTCTTCATGCGCGTGGTCTTCGATCCCGACGGCGTCGACCGCGACAGCCTGCGGACCGAGTTCGCCGCCATCGGCGACGCCTTGAAGATGAAGTGGACGCTGCGCGACCGCACCGACCGCTACAAGGTGATGATCCTGGCCAGCAAGTCCGACCACTGCCTGGCCGACCTGCTGTACCGCTGGCGGATCGGCGAGCTGAACATGGACATCGCCGCCGTGGTCTCCAACCACTCGGCCGAGACCTACGCCCACACCGACCTGGCCGGCCTGCCCTTCCACCACCTGCCGGTGACCAAGGACACCAAGCTGGAGCAGGAGGCGGCGCTGTGGAAGCTGATCCAGGAGACAGGGACCGACATCGTCGTGCTGGCCCGCTACATGCAGGTGCTGTCGGACGGTCTGGCGGCCAAGCTGACCGGGCGGTGCATCAACATCCACCACTCGTTCCTGCCCGGCTTCAAGGGCGCCAAGCCCTATCACCAGGCCCACGCCCGCGGCGTCAAGGTGATCGGGGCCTCGGCCCACTACGTCACCGGCGACCTCGACGAGGGCCCGATCATCGAGCAGGACGTCGAGCGCATCAGCCACCGCGACACCCCCGACGACCTGATCCGCAAGGGCCGCGACATCGAGCGCCGGGTCCTGGCCCGCGCCCTGCGCTGGCGGCTCGAGGACCGGGTGCTGCTGAACGGCCGCAAGACCGTGGTGTTCACGGACTAGGGCGGGGAAGACCCCCTCCGGCCTACCCGTTCTGCACCGCCCCATCGGCCGGCAGCACGCCGATCAGCTCGATGCGGAAGATCATCACGCTGTTGCCGGGGATCGGGCCCTTGTCCTCGGCACCGTAGCCCAAGGCCGGCGGCACGTAGAGGATCCATTCGTCGCCAGGCCGCATCTTGACCAAGGCGGTCTTCCAGGCCGGCACCAGGCCCTGCAGCGGGAACGAGGCCGGCACGCCGCGTTCGTAGGAGCTGTCGAACACCGTGCCGTCCAGCAGCTTGCCCTCGTAATGCACCTTGACCTCGTCGACCGGGGCCGGCGGCGTGCCGCCGGCCGGACCCGAACGAACGACCTTGTACTGCAGGCCGTCGGGCAGGGTGACGACGCCGGGCGCCTTGGCGTTCTGGGCCAGGAAGGCCTCGGTGGCGGCGAGATTGGCCTTGGCCTTGGGGCTAGGCCCGCATGCCGTCAAGGGGAGGGCGGCGAGGGCGAGGGTGGCGAAGGCGGCGGCCACGAGGGCCAGAGAGCGGCGCATGCGTCGGTTCCAAAGCAACTGTGGCCTCCTGGCTAGCAGGCGCGGCGTGAACATCAAACAGCCGCCTGCGTTTAGGCTCCGGCGGGGCGGGTTTCACGCAAACGAGGTGGCGTCGGGCCGCGACCGCCCTTAGAAACCCCGCACCGAGCTTTCCCACGAGGTCCGCATGAAACCCGTCCGCAAGGCCGTCCTTCCCGTCGCCGGCTTCGGCACCCGCGTGCTGCCGGGCACCAAGACCACGCCGAAGGAGCTGCTCAACGTCGTGGACCGGCCGATCCTGTCCTACATCGTCGAGGAAGGCCGGGCTGCGGGCATCGAGCACTTCATCTTCGTCACCGGCCGCGGCAAGGGGGCGATCGAGGACTATTTCGACCACCATGTCGAGCTCGAGGCGGCGCTGGCCGCCAAGGGCAAGACCGAGATGCTCGAAGA
>JAQGIN010000028.1 GCA_028291125.1 Caulobacter sp. | reverse complement strand
ACGCCGTCGGAATCGACGAACGACAGTTCGGCGGCGATCGGGGCCTGGCGGTTCTCGGGAAAATGCAGGGTCGCTTCGGTGAGGAAGAAGGCCTTGGGCAGGATGCGGGTGGCGATCGACAGGGCGTTGATGCCCGGATCGAACACGCCCAGGCCGCCCGCCTCGAAGATCCAGTCCTGGCCTGGATGCCAGACGCGGACGTCCTCCTTCCAGTTGATCCGCACCGCCCGCACCCGGCGGGCGGCGATCCAGGCGCGGGCCGGCTCGACCGCCGGGGCGAACCGCGAATGCCAGGTGGCGAACAGGGTGACGCCGGCCCGGGCGGCGATGTCGCGCAGGTCCTCGACCTCGCTCAGCGTGACCCCCGGCGGCTTTTCCAGCAGCACGGACTTGCCGCGCTCCAGGGCCAGCTTGGCCAGGCCGTGGCGCACCTGGGGCGGCGTGCACAGCGCCACCGCCTCGATGTCGGGCATGGCGTCGAGCATCTCGTCCAGGCTCTTGAAGGCTGGCAGGCCGTCGACCGTGGCGTGTCGGCTGGCCGAGGCCGCCAGCACGAACGGAGCGGTGTTGGCGATGGCCGGCAGATGCTGGTCGCGGGCGATCTTGCCGACGCCGACCAGGCCAAGGCGGCGTTTCGGAAGCGTGGTCATCAAAGCGATCTCACCGTCACGGGTTGGTCCTGGGCGACCGCCAGCGGGTTGCGGGCGGGATAGCGGAACGGCGCGGCGCTGACCTCGAACTCGTCGCCGGGCGCCACCTTCAGCCCGTCAGAGAATGACAGGGTGGCGGTGCCGAAGAAATGCACGTGGACGTCGCCCGGCCGGCGGAACAGGTCGTACTTGAAGTGATGGTGCTCGAGATTGGCCAGGGCGTGGGACATGTTGGCCTCGCCGGTGAGGAACGGCTTCTCCCAGATCGACTGGCCGTTGCGCAGGATGCGGCTGGTCCCGCTCACGTCGGCCGGCAGCTCGCCGGTCAGCAGTTCGGGCCCCAGCGCCGCCGGCCGCAGCTTGGAGTGGGCCAGCCACAGATAGTTGCCGCGCTCGACGACATGGTCGGAGAACTCGTTGCCCAGGCAAAAGCCCAGCCGGTGCGGCGCGCCGTCGGGGCCGATCAGATAGACGCCGGCGATCTCCGGCTCCTCGCCGCCGTCGAGGGCGAAGGCCGGCGAGGTCAGCGGCTGGCCAGGCGCGACGACGCAGGAGCCGTCGCCCTTGTAGAACCATTCCGGCTGCACCCCGACCTGGCCGACCGCCGGCTTGCCGCCCTCGACGCCGAGCAGGAACATCCGCATCGAGTCGGTCAGCTGCTCACCCGCCCCCTCTCGGCTGGCGAGGGCGGCCTTGTGCATCTTGTCGCGGCCCTCGGCCGAGCCGAGGTGGGTCAGGCCGGTGCCGGTTATCTGCAGGTGGGCCGGGTCGATGTGGTCGATCGGGGCCAGGACCCGGCCCTCGGCCAGGGCCACGTCGATGTCGACGGCCTCGCCCAGCCCGCCCGAGGCCAGTTCGGCTAGGCCGCGCCCGGCGACGATGGCGGCCTGGGCCAGATCGTACAGGGTCGAGGCGATCAGCACCCGGCGGCCAAGACCGGTCTCGTCGAGCGCCGCTAACAGCCGATCGCCGTTTGACTCGCGAACCTGCACGAACCGCATCGTCATGACCTGTTTCCTTCCGCCGCGTCGACGCGGATTTGATTAGTCTGACAAATAAGGGGAATACGACACCAATGGCAAGGTTCGCGCTAAGCCACCGACTTTACACTTCACCCTGGTGAGCCAAACCTGTCTATAAATGTCTGACAAAAGGGTCGCGGACTCGCCCGCGCAATTATATGACTATAGGCTAGCGAGCGTAACAAACAAAAATTAGGGTGCGAAATGAACAGGATTTGGCGACATGCCGCCGTCGCGGCGCTGGGACTGTCCCTGGCCGCCTGCGGGCGGGCCGGGACGGATCGCGCCACCACCGTCGGCTTCGCCCAGATCGGCTCCGAATCGGGCTGGCGCGCCGCCGAGACCAAGCTGGCGATCAGCGCCGCCCAGGCGCGCGGCATCACCCTGAAGGTCGCCGACGGCCAGCAGCGCCAGGAGAACCAGATCAAGGCCATCCGCTCGTTCATCGCCCAGGGCGTCGGCGCCATCTTCCTGGCCCCGGTGGTCTCCACCGGCTGGGACGACGTGCTGGCCGAGGCCAAGGCCGCCAAGATCCCGGTCGTGCTGCTCGACCGCCAGATCACCACCCAGGATCCCAGCCTGTTCCTCACCGCCGTCGCCGCCGACAATGTCCACGAGGGCCAGGTGGCCGGCGAATGGTTGGTCGGCAAGGTCGGGGCCAAGCCCTGCCGGGTGGTCGAGCTGCAGGGCACGGTCGGCTCGACCCTAGTCGCCGACCGCAAGAAGGGCTTCGACCAGGCCATCGCCAAGACCCCCGACATCAAGATCGTCCGCACCCAGTCGGGCGAATTCACCCGCGCCAAGGGCAAGGAGGTGATGGAGGGCTTCATCAAGGCCGAGAACGCCGCCGGCATCTGCGCCGTCTACGCCCACAACGACGACATGATGATCGGCGCCATCCAGGCGATGAAGGCGGCCGGCCTCAAGCCGGGAACCGAGATCCTCACCGTCTCGATCGACGGCGTGCCCGACATCTTCAAGGCCATGGCCGACGGCGAGGCCAACGCCACCGTCGAACTGGCCCCCGACATGGCCGCCCGCGGCTTCGACGTGCTGGCCGCCTACCAGAAGGACGGCAAGGCCCCGCCGAAGTTTGTCCAGACCCCGTCCAAGCTGTACCTGCCCGATACGGCGGCGGCGGAATACGCCCGCCGAAAGGACCTCTACTGAGATGACCGCGGGGGCGCCGTTGCTGCTGCTGGAGGCCCGGGGGGTCGGCAAGACCTATCCCGGGGTGCGGGCGCTCGACGGCGTCGACCTGTGTGTGCGGGCCGGCGAGATCCACGCCCTGCTCGGCGAGAACGGGGCCGGCAAGTCGACCTTGATCGGCGTGCTGACCGGGGTGATCGCCAAGGACGGCGGCCAGGTGCTGGTCGACGGCGTCGAGATCCATCCGCGCAACCCAGCCGAGGCGCGAGCGGCGGGGCTGTCGGCGGTCTATCAGGAAGCCAATCTGCTGCCCAATCTGACGGTGGCCGAGAACCTCTATCTGGGTCGCCAGCCGACCCGGTTCGGCTTGATTCGACGGCGGACGATGAACGACGCGGCCCGGGCCCTATTGGCCGGCTACGGCCTGGACATCGACGTCACCCGGACGCTGGACTCCTATTCCACCGCCGTGCGCCAGGTGGTGGCCATCGCCCGCGCCGTCGACCTGTCGGCCAAGGTGCTGATCCTCGACGAGCCGACCGCCAGCCTCGACGCCGAGGAGACGGCGATGCTGTTCACCGTGGTGCGCGGCTTGGCGGCGCGCGGCCTGGCGGTGATCTTCGTCACCCACTTCCTCGATCAGGTGTTCGCCCTGTGCGACCGGCTGACCGTGCTGCGCAATGGCCGGCAGGTGGGCGAGCGGACCGTGGCCGACCTCGCCCCACTCGATCTGGTCGCCCTGATGCTGGGCAAACCGCTGACCGCCTCGCACCTGATCCGCAAGCGCGCCACGACGCCGGGGGGCGTGGTCGCCAGGTTCACCGGCCTGGGCCGCAAGCGCCTGGTCGCGCCGTTCGATCTGGAGCTGCGCCAGGGCGAGATCGTCGGGGCCGCCGGCCTGCTGGGCTCGGGCCGCACCGAGACCGCCTTGCTGATGTTCGGAGCCGAGCGCGCCGACAGCGGCCAGGTCGAGGTCGACGGCAAGACCGTCAAGCTGCGCGGCCCGCGCGACGCCATCGCGCTGGGTTTCGGCCTGCTGCCCGAGGACCGCAAGGCCGACGGCGTGGTCGGGGCGCTGTCGGTCCGCGACAACATCGTCCTGGCCCTGCAGGCTCGCGCCGGCTGGACCAAGCCCCTGCCCCGCCGCAAGCAGGACGAGTTGGCGGCCCGCTACATCGCCTTGCTCGACATCCGCACCCCCGACGCCGACAAGCCGATCGAGCAACTGTCGGGCGGCAATCAGCAGAAGGCCCTGCTGGCCCGCTGGCTGGCCACCGAACCGAGATTGCTGATCCTCGACGAGCCGACCCGCGGCGTCGACGTCGGGGCCCACGCCGAGATCGTCCGGCTGATCGAGGCCCTCTGCGAACAGGGCCTGGCCCTCTATGTCATCTCCTCCGAACTCGAGGAGGTCGCCGCCTATGCCGACCGGGTGCTGGTGATGCGCGAGCGCCGCGCCGTCGGCCTGGTCGAGGGCGAGGCGATCTCGCCCGGAGCGCTGATGGCGGCGATCGCCGGGACCGCCGGCGAGGTCGCCGCATGAGCCGCGCCGGACGCTGGCTGCGCGCCGGCCTGCCGCAGCTGGCGGTGCTGATCCTGGCCCTGATCGCCAACGGCCTGATCGCCCCGAACTTCTTCACCCTGACCGTGCAGGACGGCCGGCTGTTCGGCGGCCTGGTCGACGTGGTCAATCGCGGCGCGCCCACCGCCCTGCTCGGCCTGGGCATGGCCCTGGTCATCGCCACCCGCGGCATCGACCTGTCGGTGGGCGCGGTGATGGCCATCGCCGGAGCGGTCGCCGCCGTGGCGGTCAATGACGGCCTGGCCTGGCCGCTGGCCCTGGCCTTGGCTCTGGGGGCCGGCCTGGCCTGCGGACTGTGGAACGGGGTGCTGATCGCCGTGCTCGGCATCCAGCCGATCGTCGCCACCCTGATCCTGATGGTGGCCGGGCGCGGCGTCGCCCAGCTGATCACCGCCGGCCGCATCGTCACCTTCGACGAGCCGCACCTGCTATGGCTCGGGGGCGGTTCGGTTCTCGGCCTGCCGGTGGCGGCCGTGGTCGCCCTCACGGCCCTGGCCGTCTTCCTGGTCGCCACCCGCCGCACGGCGCTCGGCCTGTTCATCGAGGCGGTGGGCGTCAACCCCCGCGCCAGCCGGCTGGCCGGGATCGACACCCGCGGCGTGCTGCTGTGCGTCTACGCCGCTTCGGGCCTGCTGGCCGCCACGGCCGGGGTGATCGCCGCCGCCGACATCCGCGCCGCCGACGCCAACAACGCCGGCCTGTGGCTGGAGCTCGACGCCATCCTGGCCGTGGTCATCGGCGGCGGCCTGCTCTATGGCGGCCGCTTCTCGCTGTCCCTGGCCCTGATCGGGGCCCTGGCCCTGCAAACCATCAAGACCGGCATCCTGCGGGCCGGTTTTCCGCCGGAGTTCAACCTCATCGTCATGGCCGCCGTGGTCGCCGGGGTGCTGTGCCTGCAGTCGCCGGCTTTCGCCGAGCTGGTCCGCCGGATGCGCCTGCGCCGTTCGGGAGCCGGATCGTGATCGCGAGCCGCAACCTGCCGCTGCTGGCCACGCTGCTGGTGTTCGTCGTCGGCTACGCCCTGTGCGTGGCCCAGTTCCCGACCATGCTCAGCCCCCGGGTCCTGGGCGACCTGTTGACCGACAACGCCGTGCTCGGCGTGCTGGCGGTGGGCATGGCCTTCGTGGTCATTTCCGGCGGCATCGACCTGTCGGTGGGGGCGGTGATGGGCCTGACCACGGTGTTCGTCGCCGTCGCCGTCACCCGGCTGGGCCTGCATCCGCTGGTCGCCTTCGCCCTGGCCCTGATGCTGGGGGCCGCGTTCGGGGCCCTGGTCGGGGCGGTGATCCACTATCTGCAGGCCCCGGCCTTCATCGTCACCCTGACGGCGATGTTCATGGCCCGGGGCTTGAGCTTCCTGCTGACCACGCAGGCGGTGCCGATCGACCACCCGCTGTACGCCAAGCTCATGAGCCTGAGCCTGCAACTGCCGGGCGGCGGCGGCCTGGGGATCGTCGCCCTGATCATGCTGCTGACCTTCCTGGCCGGGGGGATCCTGCTGCACGCCACCCGCTTTGGGGCCGAGGTCTTCGCCATCGGCGGCGACCGCCGCGCCGCCGCCTTGATGGGCGCGCCGGTGGCCCGCGCCACCGTCCTGACCTACGCCCTGTCGAGCTTCATGGCCGCCCTGGCCGGGGTGGTGATGTCGCTCTACACCCGCGCTGGCTATCCGCTGACCGGGGTCGGGGTCGAGCTCGACGCCATCGCCGCGGTGGTGATCGGCGGGGCGCTGCTGTCGGGCGGCGTCGGCACCATGTTCGGGGCCCTGCTGGGCGTGCTGATCCAAGGCCTGATCCTCAGCTACATCAATTTCGACGGCACGCTGTCGAGCTGGTGGACCAAGATCGTCATCGGCGCCCTGCTGTTCGCCTTCATCGGCCTGCAGAAGGCCCTGCTGACGCTGCCGAGCCTGCGGAGTCAGACGCCGTGAGCCCGCGCCTCGACCATCCTATCCTCTCCACCCCGCCGCTCGCGGCGGGCCTCATCGCCAGACAGAGTTCACGTCCATGACCCCCAGCGGCTCTCCTCCCCGGGCCCTTCGCTCCCGCGCCTGGTTCGACAATCCCGACAATGTCGACATGACCGCGCTCTATCTCGAGCGCTATCTGAACTACGGCCTGTCGCTGGACGAGCTGCAGTCGGGCAAGCCGATCATCGGCATCGCCCAGACCGGCAGCGACCTGTCGCCGTGCAACCGCCATCACCTGGTGTTGGCCGAGCGGGTCCGCGAGGGCATCCGCACCGCCGGCGGCATCGCCATCGAGTTCCCGGTCCACCCGATCCAGGAGACCGGCAAGCGCCCGACCGCGGGCCTCGACCGCAACCTGGCCTATCTGGGCTTGGTCGAGACCCTGTACGGCTATCCGATCGACGGCGTGGTACTGACCATCGGCTGCGACAAGACCACCCCGGCCTGCCTGATGGCCGCCGCCACCGTCAACATCCCGGCCATCGCCCTGTCAGTCGGGCCGATGCTGAACGGCTGGTTCAAGGGCGAGCGCACCGGCTCGGGCACCATCGTCTGGAAGGCCCGCGAACTGCTGGCGGCCGGCGAGATCGACCATGCCGGCTTCATCAAGCTGGTGTCGTCCTCGGCCCCGTCGACCGGCTATTGCAACACCATGGGCACGGCGACGACGATGAACTCGCTGACCGAGGCCCTGGGCATGGCGCTGTCGGGCTCGGCGGCCATTCCAGCCCCCTATAGGGATAGGCAACAGAACGCCTACGAGACCGGCCTGCGCATCGTCGACCTGGTCAAGGCCGACATCAAGCCGTCCGACATCCTGACCCGCGAGGCCTTCCTCAACGCCATCGTCGTCAATTCGGCGATCGGCGGCTCGACCAACGCCCCGATCCACCTCAACGCCCTGGCCCGCCACATCGGCGTCGAACTGACCGTCGACGATTGGCAGACCTATGGCGAGCACGTGCCGCTGCTGGTCAATCTGCAGCCGGCCGGGGCCTATCTGGGCGAGGACTATTACCGGGCCGGCGGGGTGCCGGCGGTGGTCAGCCAGCTGATCGGCCAGGGCCTGATCCACGAGGGGGCGATGACCGTCTCCGGCAAGACCATCGGCGAGGAATGCCGCGGGGTGGCCATCGAGGACGAGGACGTCATCCGCCCGTATGAGCGGCCGCTGAAGGAGCGGGCCGGATTCCGCGTGCTGCGCGGCAACCTGTTCGACTCGGCGATCATGAAGACCAGCGTCATCTCCGACGAGTTCCGCGAGCGCTATCTGAAGACCCCCGGCGACGAGGACGCCTTCGAGGGCGTGGCCGTGGTGTTCGACGGGCCCGAGGACTATCACGCCCGCATCGACGATCCGGCCACCGGCGTCGACGTCCACAGCGTGCTGTTCATGCGCGGAGCCGGTCCGATCGGCTATCCGGGCGCCGCCGAGGTCGTCAACATGCGCGCCCCGGCCTATCTGATCCGCGAGGGCGTCCACGCCCTGCCCTGCATCGGCGACGGCCGCCAGTCGGGGACCTCGGGCTCGCCCTCGATCCTCAACGCCTCGCCCGAAGCCGCGGCCGGCGGCGGCCTGGCCCTGGTCCGCACCGGCGACCGCATCCGCATCGACCTCAACAAGGGCGCCGCCGACATGCTGGTGCCGGCCGAGGAACTGGCCGAGCGCCGCCGGGCCCTGGAAGCGGCCGGCGGCTATGCCTATCCGGCCAGCCAGACCCCGTGGCAGGAAATCCAGCGGGCCACGGTCGGCCAGCTGGAGACCGGCGCGGTGCTGGAGCCGGCGGTGAAGTACCAACGCATCGCCCAGACGATGGGGGTTCCGCGGGATAATCACTGAGGGCCCCGGATCGATAGACGGGGACAGGCACTCACCTCGTGACGTTTCGGGTCGACGTCGGGCGTTGAGGGGTGAGTGCCTGTCCCCGCTCCATCCATCCCCATCGCCGCGCGAGCGAACGCCGAGATCCTCCCCCCTGAGGGGGAGGATCTCGGCAGCCGCTAAACCGGCGGCGGGTTCACCCGCTTGAAGCCGCCTTCGCGCCAGTACGGATAGTGCGGATAGGCCGGGGTCACGGCGCTGGCGGCGTCGAGCTTGGCCACCTGGTCGGGGGTCAATTCCCAACCCACCGCGCCGAGGTTCTGCCGCAGTTGCGCCTCGTTGCGGGCCCCGATGATGACGCTGGACACCGTCGGCCGGCGCAGCAGCCAGTTCAGCGCGATCTGCGGCAGGGTCTTGCCGATCTCGGCGGCGATGGCGTCCAGGGCGTCGACGATGCGGAACAGCCGCTCGTCGTCGATCGGCGGGCCGGCGTCGGCGGTCTCGTGCAGACGGCTGACGGCGGGCAGCGGCTGACCGCGGCGGATCTTGCCGGTCAGCCGGCCCCAGCCCAGCGGACTCCAGACCATGGCTC
>JAQGIN010000548.1 GCA_028291125.1 Caulobacter sp. | reverse complement strand
TGACGCGGCTGGGCGGCGTCGAGCGGGGCGTTGCGGTCCCAGTAGTCGAGGCTGTCGCGGCCCATCAGCCTGGCCTTCAGGGCGTAGTAGCGGTGCGACAGCCGCGGATAGGCCTCGACCACCGCCGCCTCCAGGGCGTCGACGGCGTCGGCGTCGACCTCGTTGGCCAGGTGGCGTGACTGGGCCGGCGTCTCGTACTTGCGCCAGCGGTCCTCGACCTGCTTCTCGAAGGCCAGGGTGTTGAGGCTCAGGGCCTGGATCGAGGCGCGCTGCGCCAGGGCCTGCGCCAAGCCGTCGGCGGCGGCCTTGCGCCGGTCGCCGTCGGGGTCGGACAGCCGGTTGAGGGCTTCCGACAGGGTCAGGGACTCGCCCTCGACCTCGGTGGTGAGCTTGGCCAGGGTCTCGTCGAACAGCCGCACCCAGTTCGACACCGCCGGGGCGCGGTCGACCAGCAGGTGCTCGAGATCGGGCGACAGCTCGTGCGGCCGCGACAGCCGCACCCGCCGCATCCACGGCCGCCAGCGCCCGGCCGGCGGATGGGCGGCGTAGGCGGCCTCGATCTCGGCGTCGTCGAGCTGATTGAGCTCCAGGGTGAAGAACAGGCTCTCGGCCGCGATCCCCGCCGAGCGGGCCCGCAGGTCGGCCTCGAACTTGGCCCAGGCCGGGTCGTCGCGGGCCACCGAGGCCTCGAGCCCGGCATAGGCTCCGACGGCCCACAGGCCGTTGGTCGCCGCCTCGTACAGCCGCACGCCGCGGTCGAGCAGCACACCCAGGCGCTCGGGCTCGCCCCGCGCCTGCAGGAAAAGGCCCTCCAGGCTGGCCAATTCGTCATTGGCCGCCTTGGCGGCGGCCAGGTCGGTCTCGATGCGCGGATCCTCGCGGCCGGCATAGAGGTCGGCGAGGTTCCACTGCGGCGGGGCGTCGGTCTTGAAGGGGGCGTTCATGATCAAAGCCATATGGCGTCCGGGCGTGCGGACGCAACGGCCGATCCCTTGACCACGGCTAAAAATGATCTACATTGTAGATACAATGGAGAGACGTCATGCGGGCTTCGGTCGCCAAGTGGGGCAACAGCCTCGCCGTTCGCATCCCCAAGGAAGCCGCCGAGGCCATCGGCCTGCGGGAAGGATCGCCGCTGGACCTGACCTTGAAGGACGGCGCCCTGACGTTTCGTCCGCGGCGCTGGGACATCAAGGCCTTGGTCGCGGCGATCGACGGACCGCCGCCGCCATTGGAGCTCGAAGACGGGCCGCGCGGGACCGAGGTCTGGTGAGCGGCTGGTCGCCCGTCCCCGGCGAAATCCTCTGGCTCGAATTCGCGCCCACCGAGGGAACCGAGCAATCGGGACGCCGCCCGGCGCTGACGCTTTCCGATGGCGACTACAACGCCGCCACCGGCCGGGCGATCGTGGCGCCGATCACCAGCCGCGTCCGGGGCTGGCCCCTGGAGGCCGCCCTCGCCGAGCAGGATCCGGTGCGCGGCGCCGTTCTCGTTGATCAGGCGCGCTGCGTCGACTGGCGGGCCCGTTTCGCGACGAGCGCGGGTTTCTGCTCGCCCGCGACCCTGGAGACCGCGCGCGGCAAGCTGGCGGCGCTCTTGGGGCTCTAGGGCAGGCCCCACAAGCGATTCCGGACCCGCGACGATCCGTCGTGGAAGCGGGGCTGTAACACCTGGTTAAGCGCGCCCGTTAACGCCTGACTCACGTCTCCGAAACCCCCCCTTTACTCCGAACCTGTATCACTTCGATCCAACAAGAGCCGCGCTCCACGCTGGGCGCGGCCGGTTCAGGTGGATGTCTTCAAATGACCAAGACGGTTCTCGTCGTCGACGACGATCCGACTCAACGTCGGCTGATCCAGGCGGTGCTCGAGCGCGACGGGTTCGCGGTCTCGCACGCCGAGAACGGCGACGAGGCGGTCGCCCACCTGACCTCCGGCGCCGCCGCCGACGTGATCCTGCTCGACCTCGTCATGCCCGGCCTGTCGGGCCAGGACACCCTCAAGGAGCTGCGCGGTCGCGGCTTTTCCCAGCCGGTGATCGTGCTGACCGCCTCGGGCGGGGTCGACACCGTGGTCAAGGCCATGCAGGCCGGCGCCACCGACTTCTTCATCAAGCCGGCCAGCCCCGAGCGGATCACCGTTTCGATCCGCAACGCCCTGTCGATGGGCGACCTGAAGGGCGAGGTCGAGCGCCTGACCAAGCGCGTCGGCGGCCGCACCACCTTCGACGACCTGATCGGGACCTCGCCGGCCATGACCCTGGTCAAGCGGGTCGGCGAGCGGGCCGCCAAGAGCGCCATCCCCATCCTGATCACCGGCGAGAGCGGGGTCGGCAAGGAGCTGATCGCCCGCGCCGTGCACGGCGCCTCCGACCGGGCCGGCAAGCCGTTCGTGGCCGTCAATTGCGGGGCCATTCCCGAGAACCTCGTGGAGTCGATCCTGTTCGGCCACGAGAAGGGCAGCTTCACCGGGGCCAGCGACAAGCACCTGGGCAAGTTCAAGGAGGCCGACGGCGGCACCCTGTTCCTCGACGAGGTGGGCGAACTGCCGCTCGACATGCAGGTCAAGCTGCTGCGGGCCCTGCAGGAAGGCGAGATCGACCCGGTGGGCGCCAAGCGCCCGCAGAAGGTCGACGTGCGCATCGTCTCGGCCACCAATCGCGACGTCGCCCAGGCCGTGGCCCAGGGCCGGTTCCGCGAGGACCTCTATTACCGGCTCAACGTCTTCCCGATCGAGGCCCCGGCCCTGCGCGACCGCCGCGAGGACATCCCGGCCCTGACCGAGGCCTTCATCCGCCGCTTCAATGTCGAGGAGGGCAAGCGGGTGGTCGGCGCGGCCCCGGAGACCCTGGCCTTCCTCACCGCCTTCGACTGGCCGGGCAATGTCCGCCAGCTGGAGAACGCCGTCTATCGCGCCATCATCCTGGCCGACGCGCCCTATCTGCAGCCGCACGATTTCCCGGCCATCTCCGGGATCCAGGGCCCGCCGCTGGCGGCCGCCAAGCCCGACCTGCCGGCCATGCTGCACGCCGCCCACGCGGCCATGGCCAGCGCTCCGTCGGACTCGCCGGTGCGCATCATCGACGACCGCGGCCACCTGCGGACGCTGGAGGAGATCGAGCGCGACCTGATCCAGCATGCCATCGAGGTCTATTCCGGCCACATGAGCGAGGTCGCCCGCCGCCTGGGCATCGGCCGCTCGACCCTGTACCGCAAGGTCCGCGAACAGGGCATCGACGTGGAGCTGAAGGAAGCGTCGTAGTTGGGAGGGGGGACCGTGGCGATCTCTTATGCGTTGAGCGATCTTGGACCGCTGACGAACGGACTGCCGCGAAGATAAAATCGCAGGAGGCGGTCCGCATCCCGCGAAATGCCGATCCTAACGCTCAGTCCGATTTCGCCGGGTTCGAGGTCGCCGCGGGCGAGCCAGAGAGGGCCTTCTCGACAAAGATCGAGCCCATCGACCCCACCATCGATCCGCAACGCCGCCGTGAGCCTTCCGGGTCCCCGCGCCAAGTCGCGCACCCGATCGACGCCGCGATGGAGTTGCATGATCGGGATGCCTTCGAGCGGCTCGAGCGCCCTGATCAGAACGCCGGCTCCGATCCCGGGCGCTTCGCTCGAGACGTTCAGCATGTATGAGCTGCCGTAGGCGAGATAGACATAGGCGTGCCCGCGCTCGAGAAACAGCGAACGATTACGCCGAGTCATCCCCCGATAGGCGTGCCCGGCGGCGTCGCCGACGACATACGCCTCGGTCTCGACGATAAGACCGCTGGCGACGCCCTCGGGTGTCTCCCGCACCACGACCTTGCCAAGGAGATAGCGGGCGAGAGAGACCGTATCGATCGGCAGCTCCGAGCGCGCGAGCGGCGTACGGCGCCCAGGTTTCAGGTCGTGCGTCCTACCCATCGCGCGCGCGAGGGTCCCGGCTCGGATGGATCGCCGACGCCCGCGCCCCGCCGCCCAGCCGCATCGCCGCCCCGTAGACCGCCCCCGCCAGCGCCGCCCCGACGAACCACGCATAGTCGTAGAGCCCCGTCCACGGCGCCCCGATCGCGGCCGCCGCCGGCAGGCCGGCCGCTTTCAGGAACCCCGGCAGGTTCGGGGCCACGCCGATCGCGAAGGCCGCCACCGCCGCCAGGTTCCAGCCGTTGGAATAGGTGTAGCGCCCCGTCCGGTCGTACAGCGCCGCCACATCCAGCCGGGTCCGTCGCAGCAGCCAGTAGTCGGTGATCAGGATCCCCGCCACCGGGCCCAGCAAGGCCCCGTAGCCCGTCAGCCAGACGAAGATGTAGCCCTGAGTGCTCTCCAGCAGCTTCCACGGCATGATCAGCACGCCGATCACGGCGGTGATGTAGCCGCCGGTGCGGTAGCTGATCCGACGCGGCCACAGGGCCGAGAAGTCGTAGGCGGGCCCGACCAGA